>NZ_BAAGUZ010000007.1:0-108088 GCF_054781135.1 Paralcaligenes ginsengisoli | reverse complement strand
CGCGCCAGCGGCGTAGCGAGTTTGGCCCGACGCCCGCCTGGACGAGGTAGATCCGGATCCAGCACGCCGTGCCGGTCCTGACCCCAAGCCCCGATAGACGGCGTCTTTAAATACCAAACCGTCGAATGCACAGTAAACACTTCGAACAAAAAATGCGCTGGAAATGACGCTCCACCGAGGCAAGAACGGCTTATTCGACCATGCGGTTCAGGCGCTCGGCATCCAGCGGCGTCTGACCGTTTTCCACGCGCTGTCCCAGTTCCTCCATGGCCTTGCATAATTTACCGATGCGTTTTTCCTGGCTCGCCGCATGATTGATAAGCTCATGCAATACCTTGACCAGAGGATCGTCGTCATTTTGATCGACCCCGTACGGGGCAAAGCCCTCCGTATGCTGGGCGGCTTGTTCGGGCCGATTGTTACGGCGCAACAATTCTTGCAGGGGCTTGCCGTTCCAGTCGGTTTCACAGGGCGAGCGCTCGCCTTCGGCGGAATTTGCCGGCGTCGCGGCCGGCGTCGGTACAGCGGCGCCGGCTGCGCTATCCGGAACGACAAGCTCCTGCTCGGCGTCCAGGCCGGCAGGCTGCGCTTCACTGCTTGGCGCAGTTGTCGCGCCCGCGTCTTCCCTGAGTATGATGCGGGCTGGATTGCCGACTGCGGTAGCGCCGGCTGGAACCGGCTTGACAACGACCGCGTTGGAGCCGATGCGCGCATCTTCGCCCACGGTAAAGCCGCCCAGAATTTGCGCTCCGGCGCCCACCACCACTCCGCGCTCAAGAGTAGGGTGGCGTTTTTCGCCTTTGTACAGACGCGTGCCACCCAGCGTTACACCCTGGTAAATGGTGCAATCATCGCCTATGGCGGCGGTTTCTCCGATAACCACGCCGAAGCCATGATCGATAAACACGCGGCGTCCAAGCGTAGCCCCGGGGTGGATTTCTATGCCGGTCAGGATGCGGCCCAGGTGGGAAATGAAACGGCCCAGCCATAGCCAGTTGCCGCGCCATAGGCGGTGTGCCAGGCGATGCACGAGAATCGCATGCAGGCCCGGATAACAGGTCAGGACTTCCAGACGGCTGCGAGCGGCGGGGTCGCGCTCGAGAATGCAGGAAATATCTTCGCGTAGTTGTGTCAGCATAGGGGGAATCTTAATGCAGCCTTGTTTGCATTACAGGCTAAACCATGTATTTTGTCGGATATTCCAGTATATGGCTATGACTTGTTTGCCGTTTTTATCATGGCCGTGCATAGTCCGCGCAGCATATCGACTTCGTCTTTGCTGAGCGCATTGCGCGCGAACATGTGGCGCATGCGCGGCATGAGCTTTTTGGGGTGCAAGGGATCCAGAAACTGGACGCTGACCAGAGCCTGTTCCCAGTGTGTCATGAGCGCCTGGATTTTTTCATTCGAGGCGGGCTCGTCGCCCGCCTGTGCGTGGCCTTCGGTTTGAGGCAGCAGCGGCAGGGATGCGCTGAGAGCAAGCGCATAGCGCAGCTCCCAGGCAGCCAGTTGCAGAGCCTGCGCCACATTGAGCGAACTGTATTCCGGATTGGCCGGTATGTGGCAAATGCGCTGGCACAGGGAGATGTCGTCGTTGGTCAGCCCGGACCGTTCCGTACCCAGGACAATGGCGATTTGCCCGTCCGGGTATGAATTCAGGTGCTGGCAGCCCAAGCCGGCGGCTTCGCGAATGTCGCAGGCGGGAGGGCCCAGCATCCGTGCCCTGGCCGTCAAGGCGAAGGCCAGGGTGACCGGAGCCAGGGCCTCGGCCAGCGTTGGAACAATACTGACCGCGGCGAGCACGTCGCCGGCTCCGCTGGCCAGGGAATGCGCTTCAGGAAGGTCGAGCACATCGGGGAATCGAGGAGCAACCAGGCAGAGATTCTGGAACCCCATTGTCTTGATGGCGCGTGCCGCCGCGCCGACATTTCCCGGGTGGCTGGGATGCACCATAATGAAGCGAACGCGTGAAAATGCCTGAGTCATTTAAAATAACTGGTTTCCATAAGGTGTTGACTGACTATTTAGGCCTTGTTCAGGCCAAATTTGGTTAAGCTAAGCACTTACGATCTTTTTGTTTAATACGGAATTTTATGCACCCGATGCTCAACACCGCCATCAAGGCGGCACGCCGTGCCGGCACGATTATCAACCGCGCCAGTCTTGACCTGGAACGTTTGCAAGTGGCACGCAAAGGGCCTAAAGATTATGTCACGGAAGTCGACCAGGCGGCTGAAGAAGCCATTATCGACGTTTTGCGTACAGCATATCCCGATCATGGCTTTTTGGGCGAAGAGTCCGGCCTGCAACTGGCCCCAGGCCAAAATGCCGATGCTCAAGCTGAATTCCAATGGATTATCGATCCCCTGGACGGTACCACCAACTTCATCCACGGTTTTCCCGTGTATGCGGTGTCGATTGCCCTGGCCCATCGCGGGCAAATTACCCAGGCCGTCGTATACGATCCGTCCCGCAATGAACTGTTCACCGCCAGTCGTGGCGGCGGCGCTTTTTTGAATGATCGCCGCATTCGCGTATCGGGACAGTCCCGCTATCACGATGCCCTGCTCAGCGCCCATGTGCCCGGGTCGGCGGGGGGGGCCACTCTGTCTTCGCAGTTTTCCAGCCTCTTGTCTGAATGCGCCAGCGCGCGTCGCGTTGGGTCCACCGTGCTTGATCTGGCCTATGTGGCCAGTGGCCGTTTCGATGGCTTTTGCGGTGTCAATCTGAAGCCATGGGATGTCGCCGCCGGAAGTCTGCTCGTACTTGAGGCGGGCGGCCTGATTGCCGATTTCGACGGCGAGCAGGGCTGGATGAAAAGCGGCAGCGTGCTGGCGGCCAGCCCCAAAATATTCACCCAGATGCTGAGCTACGTCCAGGCATAAGCGGGGTGTTGCACGAACGCGGTGGCGTATGGCTTGTCGTGGCGATAAGCGATTGTTTTTCCATTAACGGAGCTCTCTGATGGAGTGGATGCTGGACCTGTCGTCATGGGTCGGCTTGTTAACCCTGGTCGTTCTTGAAATTGTTCTGGGGATAGACAATTTAATTTTTATTGCCATTCTGGTCGAGAAGCTGCCGCCCGCCCTGCGCGACCGGGCCCGGGTAATGGGATTGTCGCTGGCGCTGGTCATGCGTCTGTTGCTGCTGTCGGTGATGTCGTGGCTCATCAAACTGACAGACCCCTTGTTTTCTGCCGGCCCCCTGGCTTTTTCGGCGCGCGATCTGATACTGATCGTGGGCGGTTTTTTCCTGTTGTTCAAAGGCACGATCGAGCTGCACGAGCGTATAGAGGGGCGCACCGCGCACGTGTCGGGTTCGCGCCTGCATGCCAGTTTCTGGGTCATCGTCACGCAAATCGTGATTCTGGATGCGGTTTTTTCCATTGATGCCGTAATAACCGCTGTGGGCATGGTCGATCACCTGGCCATCATGATGATGGCAGTCATCATTGCCATAGGCGTCATGCTGGTAGCGTCCAAGCCCTTGACGCGTTTTGTCAACGCCCATCCCACCGTTGTGGTCCTGTGCCTGGGGTTTTTATTGACGATCGGCTTTTCACTGGTGGCTGAAGGCTTCGATTTTCCCGTGCCCAAGGGCTATCTGTATGCCGCCATTGGTTTTTCGGTAGGTATCGAAGCCCTCAACCAGATTGCGCGCCGCAACTTGCGGCGCGTGGATGCCAAGCGCCCCATGCGGGAGCGAACGGCAGAGGGCGTGCTTCGCATGTTGGGCAAGCGCCCGATAGAAGGCCCCGAGCAGCAGGCTGAGGTATCCGAGGCGCCGGTGCCTGTGTTCGGCGTGGAGGAACGCAATATGGTCAGCGGCGTGCTGACGCTGGCGGATCGTTCCATACACTCGATCATGACGCCGCGCACGGATGTTTCCTGGATCAACCTGGACGATGCGCCGGCCACGCTGCGCCAGCAGATTGCCAAGGCGCCGCACAGTTTTTTTCCGGTATGCCGGGGTTCGCTGGACGAGGTCATCGGTATAGGCCGCGCCAAGGAAATGATCGCCGATCTGATCACGCAGGGAAATATCAAACTGTCGCGCCTGCGCGATCCCATCATTGTGCACGAATCCATAGGCGTTCTGCGACTGATGGATACACTCAAGCGCTCGCGCGGCCAGCTGGTCCTGGTTACCGATGAGTTCGGCGAAATCGAAGGGGTGGTCACGCCTATTGATGTATTCGAGGCGATCGCCGGCGAATTCCCCGATGAGGATGAAACTCCCGACATTGTCGCCGAAGGCGATGATCGCTGGCGTGTCGATGGCGCGGCCGACTTGCATCATCTGGAGCAGGTGCTGAATACCGAAGGCCTGGTCGATGACGACGAAGGCTATTCGACCCTGGCTGGATATTTGCTGGAGCGTTTTGGGCATCTGCCCGCTCCGGGCGATAGCTGCGAATTGAAACAACCTTACGCCACTTACCGGTTTACAGTACTGCGTCTGGATGGACGGCGCATCGCTACTGTGCAGATCGAACGCCAGCATGGATCGCAGATCGACGATATCGACGATCAGGATTAGCGTGTGGCGCCGGATTGCTCCCCTGTCGAGTGACGATTTTCTTTATGTCTTGAGGATGTATGACCGAAAGCACGTTTTATTTTATCAAGGCCTTGTTTCTGGGCATTATTGAAGGTTTTACCGAATTCATTCCGGTATCAAGCACCGCGCACCTGCTGTTGATTGGCGACTGGATTCATTTTTCCTCGAACGACGCCAAAGTCTTCGAAGTGGTGATCCAGTTCGGGTCCATACTGGCCGTCATGTGGGTGTTCCGGGAGCGCCTGTGGCAATTGATACGCGGCACGTTTGGCGGTGTGCGCAGCGAGATGATGTTTACGCGAAACCTGCTCGTTGCCTTTTTGCCTGCGGCGGTGATAGGCGCCCTGGCAATCAAATACATCAAGGCCATGTTTCATCATCCCGCTGTGTTTGTCGTGACTCTGATTGTGGGCGGCCTGATCATGTTGTGGGTGGAACGCAAGCCCCATTTTTCCAAGCACGCGGCCGAGGCCGACGATAGCGTGGCCAACGAGCATGTGTCGGCCCGCACCCTGGAAGAAATTACCTGGAAGCAGGCACTGATCGTCGGTTTCGCTCAATGCCTGGCAATGGTGCCTGGCACGTCGCGGTCGGGAGCAACCATTATCAGCGGCATGATGGCGGGAATACAACGCAAGACGGCAACCGAGTTTTCGTTTTTCCTGGCCATGCCCACCATGCTGGCGGCCACGGCCTACGATCTGTACAAGCACGGCAGCGTGCTGTCCGGACAGGAAACCACTGCAATTGTCATTGGCTTTGTCGCGGCGTTTTTAAGTGCGCTGGTGGTTGTGCGCGCGGTGTTGCGCTTTGTCTCCAGGCACACGTACCGTCCTTTTGCCTGGTACCGGATTGCCCTGGGTCTGGTGGTGCTTGCCTGGCTGGCCCTGGCCTAAGGCAGCCGGCAAAATTCGGGACCGTTCCGATCGATTGTCAGCCAGCCGCCGCGTGGAGGCTGGCTGTGGTCGTAATCCCAGTCGGGCAATACGATACGGGTGCAGGCCCGAGTGCCGATCTGGATACGATGGAACGCCGGGCGGTGCGTGTGGCCATGCACCATCAGGTTGATGTCGGTGGCTGTAAAGGCCTGTTCCACGGCGCTGGGCGCGACATCCATGATGCGGTTTGTCTTGTAGCGGTTCGACGATTTGCTGCGGCCCCTGGCCCACGCGGCAATCTTGCTTCGCAGGCTCAAGCTTAGCGATAGAAACAGGCGCTGCACGCGCGGGTTGCGCACCACGCGGCGAAAGCGCTGGTACGCGAGGTCTTCGGTGCAGTATTCGTCGCCATGGCTGAGCAGTACGTCGCCATAGTCTGTCTGCAGGCAGCAGGTATCGGGCAGCAATTGCGCACCCAGGTCATCGACCAGGGTGGCGCCCATTAAAAAATCGCGATTGCCATGGCCCAGCCAGAGCGGGATGGCTTGCGCCGTCTGGCGGAATTTCCGCATTGTTTCGATCAGCCAATCGGGGGGCGCCGCCAGGGCAAAGTCATCGCCTATCCAGGCATCGAAAATATCGCCGCATAAAATCAAGGCATCCGCCTGGGCGCATGCCTTGTCGAGAAATGCGTGGAAGGCAGCTCGCGTGGCCGGTGTTTGGGGCCCCAGATGAATATCCGAGGCAAACCAGACCGCGCCCGCGAGCCGTATCTTATTCAACAATCGAGGCTTTCTCGATAATGACATCTTCAAGAGGTACGTCTTGGTGGAAGCCTTTGCTGCCGGTTTTGACGGCTTTGATTTTATCGACGACATCGGTGCCTTCGACCACCTTGCCAAAGACGGTATAGCCCCAGCCGTTGGGAGTGGGTGCGGTGAAATTCAGGAAATCGTTGTCGGCGACATTGATGAAAAACTGCGCGGTGGCCGAATGCGGATCGCTGGTGCGGGCCATGGCCAGGGTGTAGCGGTCATTCTTGAGGCCGTTGTTGGCTTCGTTGTCGACGGGCGCGTGGGTTTGTTTTTGTTTCATTCCAGAATCGAAACCGCCGCCCTGGATCATGAAGTTGTTGATGACGCGGTGGAAAATGGTGCCGTCGTAAAAGCCTTCTTCCACATAGGTCAGGAAATTAGCGACGGTTTTGGGGGCTTTTTCAGCGTCCAGGGCGATAATCATGTCGCCCATATTGGTATGTAGTTTGACGCGGGGAGTTGTGCTCATTACAGATTTACCTTGAGTAGAGGTTGAAGAGGCTGCCTGCGCTGCGCCACCAGGGCAAAAAGCCAGCGACGCGGCGCAAACAAGGGCAAAAGTGCGTACTGAAGGACTCAAAACGCGGGTAATAAAGGAAAGTAGGCGCATTAGTCTGCTTTGTTTTCAGATGGTTTCTTTTGATTCGGGCTGTTTTCGAGAATGGACTGGGTTTCCACGGCTTTGCTGCGCGCATTGCTGACTCCCAGTTGGGCGGCCTGTTCGAATGACTGCCGGGCAAGCATAAGCTGCACCTGCCCCATATTGGCTTTGGCGGTAGGGTAATTGGGGTTGGCGGTGAGGGCCATTTGCAACGCATCCCGGGCCATTTCCAGTTTTCCCTGCTTGATATACAAGGCGGCGAGATTGTTCCAGGGCTCGGGGAGTTCCGGATAGAGCGTGGTCATGTTCTGGTAAATCGTGATGGCTTCATTGCTGCGCCCCAGGGCTGCCAGCGCCCGCGCATGCAGGAACAGCAGTTGGACATCGGTACCCAGCATATAGCCTGACTGCTCCTGGGCAATGCGCTTTTCGATAACATCGAGAGCTTGCTGGTTTTGTCCCTGGTTCAGCATGGCGCTGATGCGGTCGGTGATCTGCGAGGCCGTCAATGGGATTTCAGTATCTACGCTGGGTGTCAGAGCCTCGAGCACATTGGCCAGCCCCTGCCAGCCGCCGTCCTTTTTGGGAGGTTCGGTAAAGAGCTTGGCGCCGTTTTTTTGATGAGCGGGTGTGCCGACCGGGACCACCATTGAAGTAGACTGTGGGCTTATTCCCTGGGCATCGCCCAGGCCGGTTGACGAAAGAGACGCGGAGAGATCGACATGGGGCTGGAGTCCGGTCGCCGTTGTTTGAGCAATGGCAGCGCGGCACGACAGGCTGCCGGTGAGCAGGGCGATGACTACAAGAGGGCTGGCTAGGTTTCGAAACACAGACTGCGTACCTATATATGTGTAAAAGAGGTTGGTTTGGTGTGAGCGCGCTATTATTTTTTCCCGCTTGCTATACTTATCGACCGCCATTTTAGCCTTGGTTCGAGCCTGGGACGAGTTTTTCGGCATTGAAACCCTGGCCGCTTCGGCGTTAAATCGTCATTTAATCAGAGATCCATCACTGCGCATGCTGCACATTTATAACACCCTTTCCCGTGCCAAGGAGCCTTTGAAAACGGTCGAGCCCGGCAAGGTTCGCATGTATGTTTGCGGCATGACCGTCTATGATTTTTGTCATTTGGGGCATGCGCGCATGCTGGTGAGCTTCGATGTGGTGCAGCGCTGGCTGCGTGCCAGCGGCTACGACGTCAATTATGTACGCAACATCACCGATATCGATGACAAAATCATCCGACGTGCGGTGGAAACCAATCGGCGCCTGAATCAGGTTACCGAGTTTTACATTGCCGCGATGCATGCCGACGAGCATGCGCTGGGGGTTTTACCGCCCAGCGCGGAGCCGCGTGCAACCGAACATGTCAGTGAAATGCTGGGTATTATCGGGCGGCTTCAGGCCAATGGCCTGGCCTATCAGTCGGCGGACGGCGACGTTAATTATTCTGTGCGCGAGTTTGCCGGGTATGGAAAGTTATCGGGTAAATCGCTCGATGACCTGCGGGCGGGCGAGCGTGTGGCCGTCGCCTCCGGCAAGCGCGACCCGCTTGATTTCGTCTTGTGGAAATCGGCAAAGGCCGAAGAGCCGCCCGAGTCCAAGTGGGAGTCGCCCTACGGTCTTGGGCGCCCCGGCTGGCACATTGAGTGTTCCGCCATGAGCAAAGCGCTTCTGGGCCTGCCCCTGGATATACACGGCGGCGGCCCGGACCTTAAATTTCCCCACCACGAAAACGAAATTGCTCAAACCGAGGGGGCATTTGGCGGTACGCTGGCCAATATCTGGATGCATTGCGGGCCATTGATGGTGGATGCCGACAAGATGTCCAAGTCTTTAGGCAATTTTCGTACCATTCGTGAAACCGTTTCCGGCGGCGCCAGCCTGCCCGACGATGCCGCATCGTACCCGGTGAATCATCGGGAGGCGGAAATGCTGCGTTTCTTTATCGTGCGCAATCATTACCGCAGCATGCAGAATTACACGCCTGATAATCTGCTCGACGCGCAGAATTCGCTTGACCGCCTGTACCAGACGCTGCAAAACGTGCCTCCCGCATCCGTGAAAATCGATTGGCAAGACCCGGCGGCTCAGGGCTTTCGTGCCGCGATGGACGATGACTTCAATTCTTCGGGCGCGGTTGCCGCCCTGTTCGAACTGGCTTCGGAGGCCAACCGCACTGGGTCCGCGCAGTCGTCGGGCTTATTGCGTGAATTGGGGGGCGTGCTGGGACTGCTGCAATCCGATCCAGCCGCCTATTTGCAGTCGCCCAGCCGTTATCAGCGCGGTGGCAGTGTTGCCATTGCGCTTCCGGAAGCGCGTATCGATGCCTTGATCGAAGCGCGGGCCGCGGCCAAAAAAGAACGCAATTTTGCCGAGGCCGATCGGATTCGCACCGAACTGCACGAGGCGGGCATCGAGCTTGAAGACAAGCCCGGCGGTCTTACTCAATGGCGCCGCGCTTAAGGGAAGGGGCATGACGATTCAATCAGCAAGCATAGCCGCCGACAAACCCCATTTTTGGGATGAGGCATCCGCGCATTTGATGAAACGCGACCGGATACTGAAAAAACTCATACCCAAGCATGCTTCCGAGTGGCTGTCACCCACGGCCACGCCTTTCATCACTCTGGCGCGCGCCATCATTGGCCAGCAAATTTCGGTCAAGGCCGCCGATGCGGTGTGGGCCTGCTTTACCGAGCATTGCGGGCGCCGGCCCACGCCCGGGGCGGTCATGCAGGTAGAGGAAGAAGTACTGCGCGAGGCAGGCCTTTCCAAGCGCAAGGTCGTATACATACGTGATCTGGCGCAACATTTTGCCGAAAAAAAGATACGCCCGGCCGCCTGGACCGATATGGACGACGAAGCCGTTATTGGAGAGTTGTGTGCGATTCGCGGCATTGGCCGCTGGACCGCCGAGATGTTTTTGATTTTCAATTTGCAGCGTCCCGATGTTTTGCCTTTGGACGATGCCGGCTTGCTCAAGGCAATTTCGTTACACTATTTCAGCGGCGAGCCCGTCTCGCGCTTTGAAGCGCGCGAGGTAGCGCAAGCCTGGGCCCCGTGGCGTACTGTCGCAACCTGGTATTTATGGCGCAGTCTTGACCCTCTCGCCATTCAGTACTAAACAGAGTGAATTCACTCGTCTGGAAACCTGCACTTATGCGTAATACTTTCCTCGAATTTGAACAACCCATGGCCGAACTTGAGAACAAGATCGAGCAATTGCGATTTGTTCAGACTGACTCCGCGGTTGATATTTCCGAAGAGGTCGGGCGCCTCCAACAAAAAAGCCAGACCCTGGCCAAGAGCATTTACGCCAAGCTGACTCCCTGGCAAACGGCCCTGGTGGCGCGCCACCCGCAACGGCCGTATACCTTCGATTATGTGCGAGAGATATTTACCGACTTTCATGAGCTGCATGGCGACCGCATGTATGCCGACGATCTTTCCATTGTGGGCGGTCTGGCACGCTTCAACGGCACGCCCTGCATGGTGATCGGCCATCAAAAAGGGCGCGACACCAAAGAGCGCGCCATGCGCAATTTCGGCATGCCGCGGCCTGAAGGCTACCGCAAGGCCCTGCGCCTGATGCGCCTGGCCGAAAAATTCCGCGTGCCGGTGTTTACTTTTGTCGATACGCCGGGCGCCTATCCCGGCATCGGTGCTGAAGAACGCGGGCAATCCGAAGCCATAGGCCATAATCTGTACGCCATGGCCGAGCTCAGGGTGCCCATAATTTCCACCATTATCGGGGAAGGGGGCTCGGGCGGCGCGCTGGCCATTGCGGTGGGCGATGTGGTCATGATGCTGCAATACTCCACCTATGCGGTCATCTCGCCCGAAGGGTGCGCTTCGATCCTGTGGCGTTCCGCCGACAAGGCGCCCATCGCGGCGGAAGCGCTGGCCGTCACTGCTCCGCGCCTCAAGGAGCTGGGCCTGATCGATCGCATCGTCAACGAGCCTGTGGGCGGGGCGCACCGCGATCCCGTCATGATGGCGCGCCAGCTCAGCCGCGCTCTGGCCGATTCCCTGCGCCAGCTCTCCGGCATGA
The DNA here is from genome assembly GCF_054781135.1 of Paralcaligenes ginsengisoli. Lineage (NCBI taxonomy): Bacteria > Pseudomonadati > Pseudomonadota > Betaproteobacteria > Burkholderiales > Alcaligenaceae > Paralcaligenes > Paralcaligenes ginsengisoli. The sequence continues at coordinate 97,180 of NZ_BAAGUZ010000007.1, read as the reverse complement.
CGGCCGACCAACTGATCGAGCACCGCCTGCAGCGGCTGATGACCTACGGCCGTTTCACCGAGACCCGTGCTTAAAATTGGCCCCGGAGCGTTTGGCTCGGCGGCGCTGGTTCAGGCTATTGCCGCAGCGGTCGCCGGCTTGCCCGATCGACCTTCCAGTCTTGGTGTAGGCATTAGCGGCGGCGCCGATTCGGCCATGCTGGCGGTGCATGCCACGCTTTTTGCCCGGCAGCAATTATTGCCCCTGCATTTTTTCCACATTCATCACGGCCTGCAAGACGCGGCGCAGCAATGGCAGGCGCATGTCCACGACCTGGCCCTGCGTCTTCAAGTCCCTTGCCACAGTGTCAGGGTGCAGGTCGATCTGTCGCAAGGAGACGGTATCGAGTCGGCGGCCCGCGACGCGCGTTATCAGGCTTTTGCGCGGCTCTCGGAACAAACGGGCGTGCGGCATGTTCTATTGGCGCATCATCGCAACGATCAGGCCGAAACCGTGCTGCTGCGCTTGCTGCGCGGTGCCGGCCCCGGCGGTCTGGCTGCCATGGCGCCGTGTTCCACGCAATACGGCCTGACGTACCTGCGTCCCTGGCTGGATGTGGATCGCCCGGCCATTCTTGCCCTGGCGGATTCTTTTTCCGAGTTGAGCGGCTGGCACCCGGTGCTCGACCCCACGAACGCCAACGACCACTACACGCGCGCCGCCCTGCGTGAGCGCCTGGTACCCGAGCTCGATGCGCGCTGGCCCGGGTGGCAGCGCAATCTGGCCCGCCATGCGCGCCTCAGCGGCGAAACACAGCAGATTCTGGATGAGGTCGCGGCCGCCGATTTTGCCGGCCTCGAACCCGCGCCCGATCAGGGCAGTTTTTCGCTTGCCGCCTGGCGCGAGCTGTCGCCGGCGCGCCAGGCTCTGGTCTTGCGCTACTGGTTGGCGCTGCAGGGGCAGCGCATGCCGACCGAGGCCCGCTTGTCGGACCTTATGCGTCAAATGCGCGGCCTGCATGCCTTGGGCCATGACAGGCAAATGCAGGTCAAGCATGGCCAGGTATGGATTCGCTGCCGTGTGGGGCGAGTGCTGCTGAGCGCAGCCTAGCCGGGTTTGCCGCGGTTTCCGCCGCGCAAAGCTAAGGCATTGAAAAAAAGCTAAAATAATCAGCTTTGTCTGTCTAAAGACAGTGTCCTTGATGCAGAGTGGAAGATGTCCCTGATTGTTCACAAATATGGTGGCACGTCGATGGGCTCGGTAGAGCGCATCCAGAACGTGGCGCGCCGCGTCGCCAAATGGCATGCCGCCGGCCACCAGGTCGTGGTGGTGCCGTCGGCCATGTCGGGCGAAACCAATCGCCTGCTGGGTCTGGCCAGAGAAATCAATTCGCAGCCCGATGGCCGCGAGCTCGACATGCTGGCCTCAACTGGCGAACAGGCCAGCAGCGCCTTGCTCGCCATGGCCTTGCAGTCGCAAGGCGTGCCGGCTCGCAGCTATACAGGCTGGCAGGTTCCTGTGCGTACGGATTCGTCCTATACCAAGGCGCGTATTCGTTCCATCGACGATGCACGCCTGCGCGCCGATCTTGATCTGGGGCGCGTTGTCATTGTGACCGGTTTCCAGGGAATTGACGACGAAGGCCATATCACCACTCTGGGGCGCGGCGGGTCGGATACATCGGCCGTGGCCATCGCCACGGCCCTCAAGGCCCATGAATGCCTGATTTTTACAGACGTGGATGGTGTCTACACGACCGACCCGCGCGTGGTGCCCGAGGCTCGGCGCATGACCGTTATTTCCTTCGAGGAAATGCTTGAAATGGCGTCGCTGGGGTCCAAGGTCCTGCAAATTCGTTCCGTGGAATTCGCAGGTAAATACCGCGTACCGGTGCGTGTGCTGTCGTCGTTGACCGATCCCCTGTTGCCGCTTGAAGAAGAAATGACTTCGGGCACTCTAATTACTTTTGAGGAAGACCAGAAAATGGAAGCCGCTGTCGTATCAGGCATCGCCTTTAGCCGCGACGAAGCCAAAGTCACTCTGTTGGCCGTACCGGACACCCCGGGCGTCGCTTATTCGATTCTGGGGCCGGTGGCCGCCGCCAATATCGACGTCGACATGATTCTGCAAAATCAGTCGGTCCAGGGTACGACCGATTTTTCATTCACCGTCAATCGCAACGACTTCGTCCGCACGCTCGACTTGCTGAACAACCAGATCGGCCCCGCTGTCGGCGCACGTGAAATCGTATCCGATGACAAGGTATGCAAAGTGTCCATCGTGGGTATCGGCATGCGCAGCCACGTCGGCGTTGCCAGCCTGATGTTCCGCACGCTGTCCGAAGAGGGCATCAATATCCAGATGATCAGCACCAGCGAAATCAAGACCTCGGTGATCATTAACGACAAGTACATGGAACTGGCCGTGCGCGCTCTACACAAGGCATTTGAACTGGATCAGGACAAAAGCGCGGTCTGATCCAAAGAGTGGGGGCAAGCGATTGCCGGTTTTGACACCCCAAGGGATGGCTGCTTCCTGCGCACAAGGCCTTTGATCATGCCTTTGCCAGACAAGCAGTCTATTCTCGTGATAGAATTCTGGACTCTTTCGGAGACGTGGCCGAGTGGTTGAAGGTACTCCCCTGCTAAGGGAGCATGCGGCTTATACCCGCATCGAGGGTTCGAATCCCTCCGTCTCCGCCAGTAAGTTAGTAAACAAGCGCCTTTCGGGGCGCTTTGTTGTTTCTACCCACCACATTACCCATCGCACCGGGTTTAGCGTCTCTGCAAATAATGGTCGGTTCCTGGGCGCATCAAACAACAATGCAGCAGGAACAGGGTTTTGATACTATTTAAACTGCTTCAGTATCAATGTTGAGGCAGTCATGGCCAATACCGTGAAGGTTGCCGAAATCAAGCGCCGAGGGCGGTGTATTCCAGGCACCTTGCTGATCGAATTTGCCTGCAACCGGGCCCGAATCATTTGCTCTCGATGGTCTGATGGCAGATCGGCATACGGACTGCCGCTTATGCGCATCACCCCCTGGTCTCCCAAGTTGCTGAAGTAGTCCGAATGCCTGCGTGGCTTGAATGCACGTATCTGCCTCAATTCAGGAGAACCGAAATGGTCAGCAAAAACACGATTTGCCTCTGGTACGACGGCGCCGCGCTGGATGCCGCGAAGTTCTACGCCGAAACGTTCCCGGACAGCGCGGTGGAAGCGGTTCATCACGCACCTGGCGACTATCCCTCCGGCAAGCAGGGCGATGTTCTGACCGTCGAGTTCACGGTGATGGGCATTTCTTGTCTCGGCTTGAATGGAGGCCCGATGTTCAAGCACAACGAGGCGTTCTCGTTCCAGGTTGCAACCGACAGCCAGGCTGAAACGGATCGCTTATGGAACGCGATTGTCGGAAACGGCGGCCAGGAAAGCGCTTGCGGCTGGTGCAAGGACAAATGGGGGTTGTCGTGGCAGATCACGCCACGCGCGCTGACGGCTGCGATCACAGATCCTGATCGAGCGGCCGCCAAGCGCGCGTTCGACGCCATGATGGGGATGGGAAAGATCGACATCGCCGCGATCGAAGCGGCTCGACGCGGCTGACGCTTCCTGTGCGTCATTTTGGCCGACTACCAGGACTATCACTGGGAGATCCACGAGCTTTGCCATTTGATTCGCCATGACACCCGCCGGGGTTTTGGCGGGGGACGACTGTGTTTTTGTGGATCGTCGATGGCTGGCGCGGCGCTGTATTAGAAAGGAACGCCGTCCAGCCGCCCCATTTTGCCGCTGGCAAAGTCCCGCTTGGTCTGGGCCAGGCGCTCGGGGGTATCCATGACGAACGGGCCGCCAAACAGGACGGCGCCCTGAACGGGAGCGCCGCCCAGCAAGGCGACATCGGCGCTTTGGGCTTTCGCCGCCGTCAAGGTGATTTGCTCGCCTGGGGTGAGGACAGCCAGGGCGCCTGGGCTGAGTTGGGAGCCACCTTCCAGATCAAGACTGCCGTCCAGCACATACAGGCCGAGTTCAGCCACATCGCCCACCGGCAGCGTAATGCTTGCTCCCGGTTCCAGGTGTACATGAGCGAAGAGGGTTGGGCTGGTGGTCTGCATTGGGCCTTCCACACCTTCCAGCCGACCTGCAATAACCCGAGCCTGCGCGCCTGTGCGTTTGATTTCGGGAATGTCCGCGGCGCGAAACGAGGCGTATGCCGGCTCCGCCAGCTTTTGTTCAGGCGGCAGGCTGGCCCAGAGCTGCAGGCCATGGCGCCCGCCGCTGGGTTGTTCCGCGTGCAGCATGCCGCGCCCGGCACGTATCCATTGCGCGTCGCCGGCTTCCAGGCGATCTTTAAAGCCCAGGCTGTCGCGATGTTCGACCCCGCCCTCCAATAAATAGCTGATCACTTCGATGCCGGCGTGAGGATGAGGCGAGTCGCCGATGCCACGCCGACTGCGGTGCCGGTAATGATCAATGAATACAAATGGCCCAAGCGATGTTCGAGCCGGCAGGGGCAGGGCGCGCCACAGTCGCATATCGCCATCATCGATGACGCGCTGGGAGGGCAGGATGGCTTCAATAGTGCGTTGCATAAAATGGATTCCGATTGTGGGGCAGCGACGAGCGCCATGAGGATGGTTCAGGCAGCGGCCTTGACTCCGCCGCTGATGCACAGCGTACCTACAGACCCCAGCAGTTCGACTGGGGCAATGCCTTCGCCATGGGTCACGACACCGCCGTCGATTTCGATCTTTCGCGCCGAGCCACCGGCTTTGACACTTAACGCAATCGCAGAAAGTTTGACCACTACGCCTTTTACCAAGGAGTCACCCGTCGCCCCGAACGTTTCGATGCCGCGGCGCACGACCAGGCTGCCGATGGGCTGGCTGATCTGGATTCCCACTGCGCCATCCGCATGGGTCGTAATGCGATCGAAATCAGCCGCGTTGACCGTGCCATCATACACATTGAAGCCGCGCGCACCTTGGCCGAATGTTTCGATGGGAGCGCTGACTTTCAGTTCGTTGACCACGCCGAAGTTGACGAAACCAATGCCGCTGGGGCCGTACGAGGTGAGTTTCTCCTGGGCGATCCAGCGATCCACCGTTCCCCAATTATCCAGCACCATGTCATTCACTCCATAGGTGACGACCGGCCCAAGATTACGCACCACATCGACAAACGCGCTGAATACAGTAAAGACTCCGCCGGTGATTGCATCGGGTGTGCCAGGAGCGATTTTGCCGTCGCTGTAGACGGCACCCGTTTCCAGTTGGGGAACGACCAGCCGACCCCCTTTAAAGCCGGCGCCGCTGACAAAAATGCCGCTGCCCAGCACCGGCGCAACGGGCCGTCCGGCGGACAAGCCTTTCAAGCTGGCACTGATGGCCACTTTCTCATCGGCCTGCATGTTCCACAGGGTGAATGCCCCTTGTGTCACATAGACGCCAAAACCCTGGGGCTTATCGGTTTGGGCCCGGGCATCGGCGGCGATAATATCCAATCCATCGACATCAACGTGGCCGCTGCGCACCTTGTCGCGCGCCAGAATTTGTACCTGGCCAATGGTGGCAACGCCCGCGAGTCGTATCCGGCCCAGGCTATCGACATTGGTGTCGTTAAAAATCGCTCTTTTGTCGACCGACGTTTCCAGGCGTATATCGGTCACCTCGTTATCCGAACTCAACTGCAGGCCATCGCTGCCCGCCGCAAAGGAAAGGCGCACCTGACCGCCTTCGCCCGCCAGTTTCTGCCCAGGGGCAAGCCGAAACGAGGGGAGCCCCGACAATGCGCCGCGCACCACGATGCTCTGTACTGCCGTGTCGCGGCTGGCAGCCAGCATTTCTTCATTGGTCGCCACAAGTTTTTGCTGGGAGATCATATTGATTCCTTTTGCGTTTTCACACAGGAGCGCGGGACAGCCGGGAGGGCTGCCAAATTATGAATCGGGGAGAGGTTGACCTTGCGCCTGCCGTGGCAATGTCTTGCCTGAAAAGGCTGCGGCGCGCAGGAGCTGCAGGGATGTCATCGTCCAAGGCTCCTTATGCATGCAAAAGAGAGTAAGAACAAAACAAGAGGCTGGAAGATATGCTACTCCCGATTCCTTACAGGCTCCTTGAATTCATATTGAAAAAAAACGCGTTTCAACGCGCGCTGAACTCCTTGGCATACTGGGATTCCTGGCCTCGATTTGCCGTTGCGCGGTGTGCTGATCGGGTATTTTTACCAGGCCGCTGCCAGGCATCTCCACGTTGCCCCCAGGGGAAATATTTGTCTTGACAATGGGGTCTGTCTGGGGCAAATTAAAAAGGGCCGTCTCGTTTTGATACATGAGAAATACAGCTGCAATAAAAGCAAGAAATAAAAAAGAAAAGTCGGTCCTGCATCAAAAAGTCGCTACTGCATCATTTCCGCCAACCCGAGTAGGAGGAGTGTTCAAATGGAAGACAAAAAAAAGAGCTCGACCGGCATCAGCCGCCGTGCAGTCCTGCAGCTTGCCGCCGCAACCGGCATTGCGCAGTTGGCGCCGCCGTTCATCATCCAGGCGCGTGGCGAACAGTCCGTCAAGCTTGGTCTGGATAACCCTCTGACCGGCACTTATGCGCAGACCGGCAAGAACGAAATGATCGGCTGCCAACTGGCGGTTGAGCAAATCAATGCCAAAGGCGGAATCCTCGGCCGTCCGGCCGAACTGCTGGTCGAAGACTCGACCAGCGGCGACGCGGGTACGGCTGTACAAAAGGCGCGCAAGCTGATCGATCGCGACAAAGTCAATTTCCTTCTTGGCAATGTGAATTCAGGGCTTTCGGTCGCCATGGCGGCCGTCTCCTTCGAGAAAGGTGTGCTGCATGTCGTACCGGGAGGCCACACTGACACGGTTACCGGCAAGACCTGCCACTGGAATGTCTTCCGGGTGTGCAATACCACGCGCATGCTGACCAATGCCATCGCCAAATCGCTGATGGACATGTACGGCAAGAAAATGTATTTCCTCACGTCGGACTATGCCTTTGGCCATACCCTGCAAGAGGGTTACGACGCCAATCTTAAAGAAGGCGGCGGCGTGGATCTGGGCGTGGACATGATCCCGCTGGGCACGTCGGATTTCTCGTCCTACCTGATCAAGGCGCAGGCGGCCAATCCGAACGTCATTGTGTTCCTCATGAATGGCGATGACCTGACCAACGCGCTCAAGCAGGCTGTACAGTTCGGCCTCGACAAGCGTTTTCATCTGGCCGGCGCCAATCAGGAACTCGAGACGCTCGAGGCGCTTCCTCCGGAAGCCCGCCTTGGCGACTGGGTGTTCGAATGGTACTGGAACCAGCCGAAAGTGCCTCATGTCCAGGAGTTCGTCGATGCCATCAAGAAAAAGACCGGCAGGGTTCCAACCTCGCGCACCTGGTTTGGCTTCGTAGGCGCCTGGACCTGCGCCCTGGCTGCCAATAATGCCAAATCGCTCGACGCCGTGAAGATGGCCAAGGCATTGCAGGGCTTTACGCTTCCGCCTGAAGTAGGCCTGATGCCCAATCCACCGTTTTACCGCGCCGGACAGAACCAGCTCATCGGGTCGCTTTATGTCGGTACCGCGCAGCCCAAAGGCAGTCTTCCCGACGACCTATTCCATGTCACCCGGGTGGTCGACGGCAAGACCGTGGCGGGCACGGTTGAGGCCTCGGGCTGCAAGATGACGTGGCCGGCCGCCTGACACATAGGCATCCGGGACACTGCATGCACTGCGGTGTTCCGGAATTTCCTGTTTGACCAAGCATGGAGTCCAATTCTGGCAATTGCGCACAACCGTCATCGAATGCATCTCATTGCCCGTTCAAATCTAGCCGCTCGATCTGTTGTCGCGAGCGGCTGTCTATGTCCGGCGCGAGAGCCATGAAAGGGAATACAAAGTGACTCAATTACTTCTTTTCAATATTTTCAACGGCTTGATCGTAGGTGCCTTCTATGCCTTGATGGCCCTGGGCCTTTCGCTGATCATCAATCTGACCAGTGTCATCAATTTCGCCCATGGTGGTTTCCTGGCGCTGGGCGCTTACATTGCCTATACGCTGGCTCCTTATCTTGGTTTCTGGGGCGCGCTGATAGTCGCCCCCGTGCTTACGGCAATCCTGGGCCTGCTGGTCGAGCGCGTACTGATTCGCCATTGCTACGGGCGCGATCCGCTCTACAGCCTGCTGCTCACTTTCGGCCTGGCCTATGTTTTTGAAGATTCCATCCGGTTTATCTGGGGCGCGCAAGGCTTGCCTTTCCAGATACCCGGTTGGCTCACACAGCCTTTGAGCACGTACTTTTTCTTCCTGACCGGCTATCGTGTGTTCATGGTTGCGCTGGTTGCGGTTGCCGTCATTGGTTTGTTCTTTGTGTTGAATCGCACGCGTCTTGGCATGCGCATTCGTGCCGGTACGCTTGATCTTGAAATGGTTTCGGTACTGGGCGTGAATGTACGCGTACTGCGCAATCTCAATTTCGGGCTGGGCATTTTCTTTGCCGGCCTGGCCGGCGTGCTTGCTGCCGGCCTGCTGGGCTTGCAGCCCACCATCGGCGATTCACTCATCATGCCCAGCTTCGTGGCCATTATCGTGGGCGGGATAGGCAGCCTGACCGGAACATTGCTGGGTGGTCTGTTAATCGGTGTTGCGGCGGGAGTGACCACGGTGTTTTTTCCCTCCGCCTCCGAGGCGGTCATTTACGTGATGATGGCGCTTGTTTTGTTGGTCAGGCCACGCGGCCTGCTTGGTGAAGAAGGAATGACCCTGTGAACCGCAAGAACAAAGCTATTTCCCTTGCCATACTCTGGCTTGCTCTGCTGACCATGCCTTACTGGATGGTGCCGATCGGCGGCTACACGGATCTTGCAACGCGTGTGCTGGTTCTGGGCCTGGCGGCGATGTCCGTGAATTTTCTGCTCGGTTTCACCGGGGTGCTGTCCTTCGGGCATGCCGCCTATTTCGGCTTGGGCGCTTATGGTGTGGGGCTGACGCTGAAGTACCTGGTTCCCAGCACACCGGTCGGTATTCTTGTCGGCATTCTTGTCGGTACCGCTGCCGCCGCGCTGGTCGGCATCCTGATCGTCAAGCTGCGCGGGATCTATTTCGCCATGGTCACGATCGCCATCGGCCAGGTGTTCTACTTCATTGCGTTCCGCTGGAGTTCGGTCACGGGGGGGGATGATGGCCTGACCGGATTCAAGCGCCTGCCCCTCGATCTTGGCTTTACCCAAATCGATATTCTGGGCAACGACAAGGCTTATTACTACATGGTGCTTGCCGTCTTTGCCGTGGCCGTGGGCGCCATGGCGCTGATACTGCGTTCCCCGTTTGGCAGAACCTTGCTTGCCATCCGCGAAAACGAACGCAGAGCCCGGTTCCTGGGGATTCCCGTAGACCGGCACATCTGGATCGCCTTTGTGATTTCATGTTTTTTCGTAAGCGTTGCGGGAACCTTGTATGCGCTGCTGAGCAATTTTACCGACCCCCGTGCCTTGCACTGGACTCTTTCCGGTAATTTTGTGATCATGGCCGTTCTTGGCGGCATGCGGTCTTTCTGGGGGCCGCTGGTGGGGGCCGCAATCTTCGTGGTGTTGCAGGATTACGTTTCCAGCCAGACCCAGAACTGGATGTTTTTCATAGGCGTGTTTTTTGTACTCGTCGTGCTGTTTTTCCCCAGGGGTGTGCTCGGCCTCATTCGGAGAAAGTCGTCATGAGCCTGTTGCAAGTAGAAAATGTCTCGCAGCACTTTGGCAGCCTGGTTGCCGTCAATGGCGTTTCCCTGGTGGTCGAGCCTGGCGAACTGCACGCAGTGATCGGGCCCAACGGCGCGGGCAAAACAACTTTTTTCAACCTGATCAGTGGGTTTTTCAAGCCGACGTCGGGTCGTATCCTGTTCGACGGCCAGGATATAACGCTGCTGCCGCCGCATGAGCGTGTCGCAATGGGAATGGCGCGAACCTTTCAGATTACCGAGATTTTCCCGGAACTGACGGTGCGCGAAAACCTGCGCATCCCGGTTGAACTGGCTCTTGGGCTGCGGCTTAAGCTTTGGCTGCCGAGGGCTCAGAACGCCCAGATCAGCGAACGGGTCGATGAACTGATCGCGCTGGGCGGCCTGACCGAAAACGCCGACAGGCTGGTGGGGGAACTCTCCCATGGCGATCAACGGGCCACGGAAATCATGATGTCGCTGGCCTTGAAGCCGCGGCTGTTGCTGCTCGACGAGCCCACCGCCGGCATGGGCAACCAGGAAACCTACAACACGGCGCTGCTGATTCGCAGGCTGCATAAATCGCAGAGCCTGACTATCGTGCTCGTCGAGCACGATATGCGCGTCATTTTCAATCTTGCCGACCGCATCACGGTGCTTGCGGAAGGCGCAGTGCTCGACGCAGGCACGCCGAGCGAAATCGCGGCAAGCGAACTGGTCCAGACTGCTTACCTGGGGAAAGCGGCATGAAAGCGCTCGAGGTCGAAGGGGTTCACACATACTACGGGAAAAGCCATATTCTGAAGGGCGTGGATCTGTATGTGGAAGAGGGCGAACTGGTAACCTTGCTCGGACGCAATGGCGCCGGGAAGTCAACCACGCTGCGCAGCATTGTGGGGCTTACCCCCGCGAAGACGGGAAGCATACGCATACTGGGCCAGCCTGCGATGCAATGGCCGCCCTATCGAATCGCCATGCTTGGGGTAGGTTTTGTTCCGGAAGGGCGGCGCATTTTCGCCAACCTCACGGTTGAAGAAAACCTGAAGGTTCCGATGGACCGCCCGGGGCCGTGGACGATCGCGCGGGTCTATGAGCTCTTCCCCCGGCTGGCCGAGCGCAAGAACAATAAAGGCCGCCAGTTGTCGGGCGGCGAGCAGGAAATGCTGGCCATTGCGCGGGCATTGCTGCTGAATCCCAAACTGCTGGTTCTGGATGAGCCATCGCAGGGCCTGGCGCCGCTGATTGTGCAGAATGTCTTCAAGGTCATTGTCGCAGCCCGCAATGAAGGCATGTCGGTGCTGCTGATCGAGCAAAACGTGCGGGCGGCGGTTGAAGTAGCCGATCGCGCTTATGTGCTCGATGACGGGCACATTGTTTATACTGGGGCCGCCGCCGAGTTTGCCAAGGATGAGGACCAGGTTCGCGCGCTCGCCGGGGCCAGCGCCGAAAAATGGGAAGCCATGGAATAGGTGCGGGCTCCGCGCCTTGCATTCCAGAGGGAAAGCCGATGTTCAAAGTCTATGCCATCAACGGGATCACGCCGGTCGTCGATCCTTCCGCCTACGTGCATCCCAGCGCTGTATTGATAGGCGATGTGATTGTCGGGCCGGGCGTCTATATCGGTCCCTTGGCCAGCTTGCGCGGCGATTTCGGGCGCATTGTGATCGAGGAGGGCGGCAATGTCCAGGATACCTGTGTGCTGCACGGCGTGGCCGGGACCGACACCGTTGTCGAGATCGATGGTCATATCGGCCATGGCGCCGTGCTGCATGGGTGCCGCATTGCCCGCAATGCGATGGTGGGCATGAACGCGGTAGTCATGGATGGCGCCGTTATTGGCGAGTCCAGCATTGTTGGCGCCATGGCGTTTGTGAAAATCGGCCTGCTTGTGCCGCCCCGCCATCTGGTGGTTGGGGCCCCCGCGCGCATCCTGCGGGAACTGAGCGACGACGAAATTGCCCAGAAAACCTGGGGCACGGCGCAGTACCATCACCTGGCGCGGCGCTCTTTGCAAACCATGCAGGCGGTGGATCCTCTTTCGCGGCCTGAAGCCGGCCGCCGCCGGCTTGCTTCGGCGGAGATCGATCCGCCGCGGGAGTAAACGGCTCAGCCTTGAGCGTCCATCCAGTTGGGGTCGAAACCTATGCGGGTCGAGAGCCGGGTGCAGATATTGGCCATGATTTCTTTTATTTGGGCAATGTCGGGGCGGGGTGTGCCGTCGATGCGCGCGATATGGGGAATATTGATGGCGGCAACCACGCGGCTGCCTATGCCGCGAATTGGAAAGGCAATATTGGTGACCCCCTGGGTCTGGATGCTGGGCATCGATGCGTAGCCGTCGGCGCGCACCTCTTTGAGCAGGGAAAACAGCTGGCCGGGGTCCATGTCCAGCTCGCCCTCGACTTTGATATGGCTGCTGAGCATGCGTGTGCGCTCGATTTCGTCCTGATAGGCCAGTAAAACGTGGCCCGACGAGGTATCGGTCAGGCCCATGACCACGCCGACCTTCAGGCCGAACGACCAGCGTTCCGGACTATCGACTTGCGCAATGACCACCACACGCCCATTCTGATAAATCGACAAGTGGCATGATTGCCGTGTGCGTTCGGCCAGCTCGTGCAGCAAAGGCAGGGCGGCACCGACCAAGGCCTTGATGGGTTGCTGGCGATGCGCCAGCCGGAACATTTTCAGAGTCAGGGTATAGCGGTCATTCTGATCGGCCTGGATATAGCCGCGGCGCTGCAAGGTAACCGCCATGCGAAATATTTCGTTCACATTGCGGCCCAAGGCCTGGCACAGCTCGTTGAGGGTATAGCCCTCGGTACTTTCGCTGAGCGCTTCCAGGATATCCAGGCCTTTTTCCAGTGCAGGCGCCGTGTAGCGGGCTCCGTTCTCCCTGGGTTCCTGTGGCGAGTCGAGAGTCTTGTCGTGTTGTGTGCCGCCCATACATGTGTTCCGGTGTTCGCGGTTAAGGCCGAGTGTTGAATGATACGTACAAAAGCCTGGCTTTTTCTATCGTGGCTATTATCTTAGCGGAAATAATTTTATATAAGAAATTTATTTTTATCAGAAAAATAAAATAACAAGAAAATCGGTTGAATTCTATCGCTTTGCTGTAAAAATAAATCATCTATTTAGGGAAAGCCCTAATTAAAACCACGCGTTTATCGCTTGATCGGCAACCCATTCATGGCTTAGGATAGCTTTCTATATATCAAAATTAATTTTATAAATAAAAACATTGCGGAAGTGTTTCATTGCGAAGCAATCCGCTGGTCTGGAAGTGGAATAACACGGTCGGCTGCAAATTTACGCGCTCTCAATAAGGTTCAACTGTGCAGGAGTCGAATGAGTTACGAGTTTGATTTTCAAAGTGTGCTGGCTTATTGGCCCATGTTTCTGAGTGGCGCGTGGACTACTTTGCAGATGTCGTTCTGGGCAACGCTGGTGGGGTTCGTGCTGGGAGTCTTGTGTGCCGTCGCACGCACCGGCGGCCCGTTGTGGCTGCGCAAGGTCGTTGGGGCGTATGTTGAAGTCATACGCAACACGCCTTTGCTGATCCAGAGTTATTTCCTGATATTCGGCATGTCCAATATCGGCATCAGAATGCCGATCATGGCGGGCGCGATCCTGGCCCTGGTGATCAATATCGGTGCGTACACCTGCGAAATCGTTCGCGCCGGAATCGAGTCCATACACAAGGGGCAGCTCGAGGCTGCCGAATGCCTGGGCCTGTCGCCCGCCCAGGTGTATTGGCATATTATTTTGCGCCCCGCAGTCGAACGGGTCTATCCGGCGCTGACCAGCCAGTATGTCCTGCTGATGCTGGTAACCAGTATCTTGTCGGCAGTGGGCGCCAACGAGCTGTTCGGGGTTTCCAATCAGGTGCAGGCCAATACCTTTCGGAATTTCGAGGTATTCATTGTGCTGTGGGTGGTTTATCTGGCCCTGTCGGTGCTGGTGCGCGCGGTATTTTGGCTTGTTGCGCAGTGCGTATTCGTGCGTCGCCGCAAGCTCGGCACTTCCTTGTAAAGCGAGTCATAATGAATCCGCAACAGTTCGACTATTTGCTGCAAGGTGCATGGGGGACGGTGGTGCTGTCCTGTCTGACTTTTGTCTTTGCGGGCTTGCTGGGCCTGCTGGTGGCGCTGTCGCGCATATCACCCGTGAGGGCGGTGCGCGGCGCCGCCTCGTTGTATATTCAGTCGATACAAGGCACTCCTTTGCTGGTTCTGATGGGCGTGTGTTTTTACGGCCCGAATCTGTTGGGCATGACAAGCGTGCCCGCCTTGTTTGCCGCCACGCTGGCGCTCACCATTCAATCCAGCGCCTATTTCGGCGAGATCTGGCGCGGCTGCCTTCAATCGGTTGCCAAGAATCAGTGGGAGGCCGCCGAATGCCTGGGCCTGAGCCGCCTGCAGCGCATGGTCAAGGTCATTTTGCCGCAGGCCATGCGTATTGCGACCCCGCCCACCGTGGGTTTCATGGTGCAGATCGTGAAGAACACCTCTATTGCATCGTTGGTCATCGGCTACGCCGAGCTGTCCTACAACGCCAAGATTCTGAACAATTCGACGTTCGAGCCATTTCTTTATTTTGGCTGCGCCGCCGTTTTGTATTTTGTTATTTGTTACCCCCTGTCTCGCTGGAGCCGGAAACTGGAAAGGAGGCTGAATGTCGCCCATAGTTGAGTTGAAGAATGTGCACAAGCGATTTGGCGATCAGCACGTTCTCAAGGGGATATCGCTGTCTGTCCACAAAGGCGAGATTGTTGCCGTGATCGGCCAGAGCGGGTCGGGGAAAAGCACGGCATTGCGCTGCATGGACCGGCTGGAAAAAATAGACGAAGGTGAAATTACCGTATGCGGCCATGAGCTGACCGGTGATCGTGTCGACCTGGGCGGCCTGCGCCAGGATGTGGGGATTGTGTTCCAGAGCTACAACCTGTTTCCGCATCTGACGGTGCTGCAAAACATCACTCTGGCTCTGATCCATGTCAAGAAACTGTCCCGGCACAAGGCCCGCGAGGTGGCCCATGACGTGCTGGTGCAAGTAGGCCTGGTCGACAAGATTGACGCGTATCCGGAGCAATTATCGGGTGGGCAGCAGCAGCGGGTGGCTATTGCCCGTTCCCTGGCCATGGATCCCCAGCTCATGTTGTTCGATGAAGTGACCTCGGCCCTGGATCCCCAACTGACCGGCGAGGTGCTCAAGGTAATCGAAGGGCTGGCCAGCAAAGGCATGACCATGGTTCTGGTGACGCACGAGATGGCGTTTGCCTATAAATTGGCCAGTCGTGTCATTTTCATGCACCAGGGGCTGGTTTGGGAAGAAGGCAGTAGCCAGATCCTCAAAAATCCGGCAACCAAGGAATTGCAGGATTTCGTGGGCAATGGTTTGTAGTTCGGCGCCGGCTGTGCCGCGGCATTGCGGCACAGCCGGATAAACACCATAAGGAGAGTGTCACTATGAATGTGAATAAAACAGGTATAAAAAAAGCGGTATCCCGCGCATTGGGGTTCGGTGTCATGGCAGGCTTGCTGGGACTGGCGAGCGTGTCGGCGCAGGCCAACGACTTGAGCACGGTCAAGGCCAACAAAGTGATTCGTATTGCGATCGACCTGGGCGCGCCGCCGTTCGGCACCAAGGATGCCACGCTCAAGCCGATAGGCTCCGACGTCGAGACCGCCGAGCTGCTGGCCAAAGACCTGGGTGTAAAGCTCGAAATCGTTCCTACCACCGGCGCCAATCGTGTTCCGTTCCTGTTGACCAACAAAGCCGACCTGGTGATAGCGAGCTTCTCGATTACTCCCGAGCGTGAAAAAGTAGTGGCGTTTTCCGTGCCCTACGCCGCCATCCAGGCCGTGGTGGGCGCCCCGAAAAGCATGAATATCAAGTCGCTGAAAGATCTGGTTGGCAAGACCGTCATTTCGACCCGCGGCACGACCAACGATCTGGCCATTACCAAGCAGGCCTTGCCCGGAACCAATATTTTGCGCTTCGATGACGACGCGACTTCGATTACGGCGGTGGCCAGCGGGCAGGGCGATATTTTCGCCACCGCGCCTCCTTTGCTCAAGGCGATCAATAAAAAGTCGCCCGGCAAGAATATGGAATCGAAGATTTTGCTGTCCACGGCCATGCTGGGTATCGGCCTGGACAAGAAAAGCACCGAACTCAAAGCCTGGGTCGACAACTGGGTGCGCGCCAATCTGAAAAACGGCAAATTGAATGGTATTTACGAGAAATACCATGGCTCTCCTTTGCCCGAAAATGTGTTGAGCGCCGGCAAGTAATACAGGCGGCGCACGCCCGCCGGCAAATCGGGCAGGGTGCGCGTCGTCAGGCAGGATGGGTGGGGCGCATGGGGCGCCGCATCTTTGAAGTATCGTACTTGGAGTGAATAATGGCAGGTCGTTTAGCAGGAAAAGTAGCATTGGTGACAGCGGCGGGACAAGGGATCGGTCGGGCGACCGTCGAGCAGTTCATGGCCGAGGGCGCACAGGTCATTGCGACCGATATCAACGAGCACTTGCTGGCCAGCTTGCAGGGTTGCCAGACTCGCCGCCTCGATGTGACCAAGCCGGCGGAAATCGCGGCGCTGGCCAAAGAGCTGGAAACCGTCGATGTGCTGTTCAATTGCGCTGGCTACGTCCACGACGGATCCATCCTGAACTGCGATCTCGATGCCTGGAATTTTTCCTTCGATCTGAATGTCACGGCCATGTACCACATGATCCAGGCATTTTTGCCCGGCATGCTGCAGCGCAAGCGCGGTTCGATCATCAATATGTCGTCGGCGGCTTCCAGTATCAAAGGGGTTCCCAACCGCTTTGTCTATGGCACGACCAAGGCCGCGGTCATTGGCCTGACCAAATCCGTGGCGGCCGATTTCGTGTCTCAGGGCATACGATGCAATGCGATTTGCCCCGGTACGGTCGAGTCTCCTTCACTCAAGGGGCGGATTGCCTCCCAGGCGAGCAAATACGGCAAGACAGAACAGGAAGTGCACGAAGCCTTTGTGGCGCGCCAGCCTATCGGGCGCGTCGGCAAGCCCCAGGAAATTGCCGCCCTGGCTGTGTACCTGGCTTCGGACGAGTCGTCATTCACGACCGGCACGACGCAAATTATTGACGGTGGCTGGTCGAACTAGCTTTTGTATTTACAAGGAAGAATCATGAAATTATTACGTTATGGCCCAATCGGCAGTGAAAAGCCCGGGTGCCTCGATGCCCAGGGCAAAGTACGCGATTTATCGGGCAAGCTGTCCGATATCGACGCCCGGACCCTCAGCCCGGCACAATTGAAAACATTGCAGGCTATCGACATTGCAAGCCTGCCGGTCGTGGCGAACCCCGGCCGTATCGGCGTTCCGTACTCCGGCCTGGGAAAATTCATTTGCGTAGGCTTGAACTATAGCGATCACGCCGCGGAGACGGGGGCCGAAGTACCCAAGGAACCTATCCTGTTCAACAAGTGGTCCTTGCCGTCCGGCCCGACAGATCCCATCGTCATGCCCAAAGGCTCTGTCAAGACCGACTGGGAGGTCGAGCTTGGCGTGGTCATCGGCACCAAGGCGCGCTATGTCGGCCTGGACGATGCCTTGAAGCATGTGGCGGGTTATTGCGTGGTAAATGATGTCTCCGAGCGCGAATACCAGATCGAACGCGGCGGCACCTGGGACAAGGGCAAGGGCTGCGATACCTTCGGACCGGTGGGTCCGTGGCTCGTTACCGCCGACGAAATCGCCGATCCCCAGAACCTGGGCATGTGGCTGGACGTCAATGGCAAGCGTTTCCAGAACGGCAGCACCAAGACCATGATTTTCAATGTGGCCTATCTGGTCCACTACATCAGCCAGTTCACCACGCTTTATCCCGGAGACCTGATCTCCACAGGCACTCCGCCCGGCGTCGGCCTGGGGCAGAAGCCGCCTCTTTACCTGAAAGCCGGCGATGTGGTGCGCCTGGGCATTGAAGGCCTGGGAGAACAAGAGCAAAAGGTCCATGCCTGGGATGCAGGCTTGCTGGACTGATGCTTTTGCGTGTTTTGGTATGGGCATTGCGCGGCTCCCCGGAGGCGCGCAATCCGAGCAAGTGAACTAGTTGAAACTGCATTATCCGGAGACTGTTGATGTTTGGAATATCGTTTAAATATGTGGTGGCCACAAAAGCCCTGGCTCTGGCCGGGGCGTCTCTGATTGCCATGACTTCTTTTGCCGCGCATGCCGAGAGCTATCTCGACAAGATCAAGCAGCGTGGCGTGATCAAAGTAGGGATCGTGGTGGATTTTCCTCCCTACGGAATTACCAATGCCGCCAATCAGCCCGATGGCTACGATGCGGATGTGGCCAAGCTGCTGGCCAAGTCCCTGGGGGTCAAGCTCGACCTGATTCCGGTTACAGGCCCCAATCGCATTCCTTATTTGCTGACCGACAAGACCGATGTGCTGGTTGCATCGCTGGCCATTACGCCCGAGCGGGTCAAGCAGGTTCAGTTCTCCAAGCCGTATTCGGCCGCCAGCATGGTCCTGATGGGGCCTGAAAAAACCCATATCAAGGCGCCGGCCGACTTCGTCAACTACACGATAGGCGTCCCGCGTGCCGGCACAGCCGATCTGGGCTTGATGAAAGTGGCGCCCAAAGGCACCAATATCCGTCGCTTTGACGACGACGCCTCGTCGCTGCAGGCCATGATCGTGGGCCAGGTGGATGCCGCCGGAACATCGTCGGTCATCGCCGGGGACATCCAGAAGCGTTATCCGGGAAAATTCCAGGTCAAGTACATCATCAACGAGCAGGTCATGGGCATCACCATGCAGTACAAGCGCCCCGAGCTGCTCGATGCGGTCAACAAATTCATCAAAACCAATATCGATAACGGCGAATTCAATACGTTGTTCGAAAAATGGATAAAAATGCCTTTGCCGCAATCGGTGGTCGTGGCATCGGCCAAATAGCCCAGGGGCGCGAGCCTGCTTATGCAGGCCCGTCCGGATTGGCGTGGGCCGGGCGCCCGAGGCGCCCGCCAGCCCGTCAATAAGGGCATGCAGGCAAGGGGCTATGCAGGTAAGGCGCGCGCGGGTAAGGGCATTACCCGAAAATCTCCCGCCCAAAGAAAAACCGCCTAGAGAGTTGGTGCTCTAGGCGGTTCTAACTAGCTGAAAATACTAGTGTAATTCTGGTGCGGCTGGCAGGATTCGAACCCACGACCCCTTGGTTCGTAGCCAAGTACTCTATCCAACTGAGCTACAGCCGCTGCAAAGAGGCGTAACTATAACATATATTTTTTTCTTTGTCGTGAAGTGCTGTAATAGCGCCTGTCGTCTGCCCAGGGCAGGCGCTTCGCCCGATGCGGGCCGTTTGGCGGGTTCGTCAGGTCGTGGCCGAAAATGACCGCTTGCGCCGCTTGCGAGAATATTGATTATTATTCATTCTACGTCTTGGGCTCGTCGCACGATCCAAGTCCGGTGCCGGTAGCACCTCAACCAACCAGGAGGCATTCTTGTCCAACTCACCCAAAATCACTTGCGTTGAAGACTTTCGACGGCTGGCCGTGCGCCGCGTACCCAGAATGTTCTACGATTACGCAGATTCTGGTTCCTGGACGGAAGGCACCTACCGCTCGAACGAAAGCGATTTCCAGAGACTGAAGCTGCGGCAACGAGTCGCTGTCGATATCGAAAAGCGCTCCATACGCAGCACCATGATTGGTACAGACGTCGCCATGCCGGTGGCCATTGCCCCTACCGGACTGACCGGCATGCAACATGCCGACGGCGAAATCCTGGGCGCCAGGGCCGCGGAGAAATTCGGCATTCCGTTTACGCTGTCCACCATGAGCATTTGCTCGATTGAAGATATTGCCGCCCATACCCACCAACCCTTCTGGTTCCAGCTGTATGTGATGCGCGATCGCGACTTCATCGAGCGCCTGATAGATCGCGCCAAGGCCGCCAATTGTTCGGCGCTGGTATTGACCCTGGACCTCCAGGTTCTGGGCCAGCGGCACAAAGACATCAAGAATGGCCTGTCGACCCCGCCCAAGCCCACGCTCGTCAATCTGCTCAACCTGATGACCAAGCCGCGCTGGTGCATGAACATGCTGGGTACCAAACGCCGCACTTTTGGAAATATCGTTGGCCATGCCAAGGGAGTGGGCGACCTGTCTTCCCTGTCGTCCTGGACGGCCGAGCAATTCGATCCCAGCCTGAGCTGGGGCGATGTTGAATGGATCAAAAAACGCTGGGGCGGAAAACTCATCCTCAAAGGCATCATGGATGCCGAAGATGCGCGCTGCGCGGTCGATAGCGGCGCCGACGCGTTGATCGTATCGAATCACGGCGGGCGCCAGCTCGACGGCGCACCGTCGTCGATTTCCGCCCTGCCTCATATTGTCGAGGCAGTGGGCAAGCATATTGAAGTCTGGATGGATGGAGGGATACGCTCGGGGCAGGATGTGCTCAAGGCGATAGCGCTGGGCGCGAAAGGCACCATGATAGGCCGGTCGTTCCTTTATTCGCTGGGTGCCATGGGCGAAGCGGGCGTCACGCGCTGCCTGGAACTTATCGCCAACGAACTCGATGTAACCATGGCATTTTGCGGGCGTACGAATATCCGCGATGTGGACCGTTCGATCCTGCTGAACGCCGATCTGTTCGACAGGCCAGGCCGGTCCTGAAATAGGGCGGCTTTGGCCAGGCGCGCATGCGATCGCTCGGAAATGAGCGATGGCCGCGCCCATTTGCGGGTAGACTGATTGCGAAGAACAAGATTCCTACAAGCAAAGGCAATGAAAAAATTGGATATTCCCACCCTGGAGATTTTTGTTGCCGCGGTGGAGGAAAAAAGCTTATCGAAAGCGGCGGAGCGCGAGAACCTGGTTACGTCCGCGGTCAGCAAACGCATGACGGAACTTGAACGCCACCTGGGCAAGGCGGTGTTGTTGCGCCACGGACGGGGTGTCGACCCGACCCCGGCGGGAATACTGCTTTACCAGCGCGCCAAGTCTCTTTTGCGCCACGTCAAGCTCACTGAAAAGGCGATTAACGAATTTACCAGCGATGGCGTGGCAAAAATAAGACTGCTGGCCAACCCTTCCACGGTGCTGCAGTTCCTGCCCATCGAGATGAAAAGCTTTTTGGCCAAAAGCAAGAACATCAGTATTGATCTCGTTGAAAGCCATAGTTATGACATTCCTCGCCTGGTTGCCGATGACCAGGCGGATCTCGGAATCTATCATGCCGACTATCCCGCCTCGGGGATACTTTCGTATCCCTACAAAAAAGACCGCGTCGGGCTCGTTGTGCCCAACGGCCATCCTTTGTCGAACGCGACCGAGCTTTTTCTGGAAGATGCGCTGGAGTATGACTTGCTGGGTTATTTCCCGCGTCATTCCCTGGGGCAGTTCCTGGACTATGTGGGCAAGTCTATTTCCAGGCCGCCCATCGTAAAACTGCAGGTGTCGAATTTCGAGACGCGTTGCCGCATGATCCAGGAAGGCTTGGGGCTGGGCATAGTCCCGCAGAATATAGCCAGGAATTATTTAAGCCAGATGGGTCTGGTATTTATCAATCTGCGCGATGCCTGGGCCGAACGGCAATTCTATCTTTGCGTCAATAATGACTCCAAAGATACCGACGCTGTACAGAAGCTTATCAAGCACCTTATATAAAAAAATGCTGCTGTCGCAGAGTGTGAAAGGAAGGAAATTCAGCATTGAAATTTTGGAAACGAAAAGGCGCTTCGGGCTTGTAGAATTGGCGCTTGGCATTCCTTCGCGCACTGGGTCATGGTTCAGAAAAAAATTCACCTGCTAGCCTCGTCAGAGGCCATAGAATTGATCAACGCCAAAGACCCCGGTTTCCTTTCACGGCATATTGATTCCATTGTGCTCTATTCCCCAGGCGAGTTGCCGGATGCCAGGCAGTCCGACAAGGTTAATGTTGCATTGCTGTCCAGGGACATAACAGGCGCCTCGACCAAGCATCGTGTACTGCCGCCTCTGGCCGCCTTCAGCTCTTTATTGCTGTCGGCCAGGAGCCTGCAATGGCTGCATACTCATTCCGCGGGAACCGATAGGCCCATCTATCAGGATTTGAAGGCACAGGATGTCGCGATCACGACGTCGACGGGGGCAAATGCGGCAATCGTCGCACAGAGCGCGCTGGCGGCGGTCTTGGCCTTGAACCGGAAATTCAAATTGCTGCAGGCGGCGCAAGCTGCCAGGGCATGGCGGCCCTTGATGGGAGAATATTTGCCTAAAGACCTGGCAGGGCAGTCGGCCGTGGTTGTCGGCTGGGGCCAGATAGGCCGGAAAATAGCGGCGTATCTGCAATTGCTCGACATTGAAGTCACAGCGGTCCGGCGCAATCCATCGACGGCGGAAAACCAGGGGGGCTTCAATGCGGTGAAGATGATCTCTTACTCCGAGTTCAAGAAAAGTACGGTTCAGCATGACTGGCTGATTCTGGCGTGCCCTTTGACTGAAACAACGTTTAAAATAATAAGCAGACAGTTCATATCCGGGCTATCCGACCGCACCCACATTATCAATGTGTCGCGCGGCGATGTGATCGACGAGCCGGCTCTTGTAGAAGCCTTGAAAGGCAACAAGCTCGCGGGAGCGTATCTGGACGTATTTGCTCACGAGCCGCTCGGGCGGGATTCCGAACTATGGGATGCGCCAAATACGATAGTCTCACCCCATTCCGCGGGGCATGCGTCGGGCAATTACGGCAGGGCCATCGATATCTTCATGAAGAATATTCCGCTATGGCTTGAGGGCAAGCCTTTGATCAACGTGGCGTTCTAAAACGTTTTTGGCTTGCGTGTTTGTGGCATTCTTCGATGGATGGGGTATTGGTATTTACGTTTTGGTCGCTTTGGTATTTAAAGACGCCGTCTATCGGGGCTTGGGGTCAGGCCCGGCACGGCGTGCTTGATCCGGATCTACCTCGTCCAGGCGGGCGTCGGGCCAAACTCGCTACGCCGCTGGCGCGGCTGCGCTCAAACATGGCCCGCCGAAGGCCCCCGCCTTCCCTACGGTAGCATCCGGCGCACGCCTTACGCCGGCCCTGACCCCAAGCCCCGATAGACGGCTCACGTAATGGCCTGCCTGGAATTGCATCACGGGATGCCCGGAATTTACGTGCTTGCCCCTACCGTTAATGGGCCTGCACCCCTAGAACCGTTAACGTGCCCGCACTCATGCCTCCATCACGTCGCCACATCTACCTCGATTGACGACTGGATGTACTAAAAGCACCCACCGCTTCAATGTAGTCTGTGATTGGCTCAACGCCGCTTCCCCAACGTATCTCTCGATGCATTGCCTCAACGCAAGCCGCAGGGTGGGCGGTGCTGTGTAGTCCGGCGGTAGTCCAGCGCCGGGTGCTGACGAAGGGAAGGCGGGGGCTTTCGGCGGGCGCTGTCTGAGCCCGGCCTCGCGAGGCCGGGCGAGTTCGCCCGACGCCCGCCTGGACGAGGCAGACCCGGGCAGTCGGGGTGCGTAGCACCACGACCGCTGGACGTGCCGGACTACACAGCACCGCCCACCCTGCGGCGTCTTTATAGAAATAACCGCCCACACAGACAACGCACCAAAGCCCAATCCAAAGTCACAGCTCAAACCAGTACAGGCAGCCCAAATTCACAACTGAAGCCTAAAAACAGCCCAAAACGAAAGCCGCTAAAACACGTTCAGCGCCATAAACACACTTGAACCGAAAATGCTTTAGCCTGTGTTCTAAGCAGGCGACCGTGTCGTTGGGCGTTGAGAAAAACTGCGTTCGAATATGCCTTCGGCTATTCTGTTTTTAAGAATTTCTATAGACCCGCCAGCGATCATCCAGCCGCGGCACCGGCGCACGCAATACTCCACCAGCGATTCCCGGCTATATCCCATGCCCCCCATGACCTGCAATGCATCGTTGGCCACATCAAAGCCGATCTGATTGCAATAGGCCTTGGCAATCGCGGTTTCCGTGGCTGACGGAAATCCGGTGTCGGCGCTCTGGGCCGCGCGATACAACAGCAACTGGGCGGCATCGAGCTTGATACGCATGTCGGCAAACTTCCATTGCAGCCCCTGGAACTCGCATAAAAGCTTTCCGAACTGCTTGCGTTGCATGGCCCAGCCTTTGGCCTCTTCGTACGCGTATCGACCCAGGGCCAGGGAGCGCGAGGTATTGCCAATGCGTTCGACGTTAAACCCGGCAATCTGTTTTTTAAAGCCGCCTTCGCCCAACACGACGTGCGTGTCAGGTACATGGACATTATCGAAAAATATTTCCACCCATTCCTCGTCGGACATGAACGCCGAGCGCTTGCCCAGCTTTACGCCTTCCGAATCGGTTTCAATCAGCACCGAGCCTATGCCTTGAGTGCCTGGACCGAAACGGACATAGGCCAGAATGAAGTTGGCGTGAGGCCCGTGGGTGGTGAAGATCTTCGTGCCATTTATGCGCCAGCCGCCTGCATCCCGGGTGGCGCTGGTTTTTAATTCCGTAACAGCGGAGCCCGCCTCGGGTTCCGTCATGCCCACAGAGATAAGCGCTTTGCCCTGCAGCAGCGGGCCCAGGTACTTTTCCTTTAAAAAGGCGGAACCGTATTCGGCAAGAACCCGTATAGCTCCAAAATTACCTGCCTGGATCACATCGGCGCTACGGGGACACACCGAGGCGATGGTTTCGATTGCGATAACCGCATCCATCAGCGTGCCGCCTATGCCGCCATCGGCTTCCGCGATAGTGATGCCCAGCAGGCCTTGCGCAGCCATAGATCGGGCCACGTCCCATGGATACTCAAGCGAGTGGGCGCGTTCGACCGCCTGATTGCGCAGTTCTTTGTCAGCGTAGCGGTAGACCGCCGACTGGAAGTCTTTCTGTTCGGGAGTTAAAGAAAAATCCATGCTCTTCCTTAGGGGTTGAATCGTAGGCGCACGACGCCGTCGACAGCCACGACGCGCTGTGCTTGAATGAATAGCGGGTTTATTTCGGCTTCGGCAATCGGCTGCCCGGGCAGCAGGGCCAGCTTTGAAAAATCGACGATGGCTTGGGCCAATACACCGCAGTCGGCTTGCGGCAGGCCGCGGAAACCCCTGACCAGTTTTGTATGCCGCACTTCATCGATCATGTCGCGTGCGTCATTCAAGCCGATTGGGGCGAGCCGGGTGGCATAGTCGGGCATCAATTCGGCGGCAATGCCACCCGCGCTCAATACAATGATCGGGCCGACCAGCGGATCGTGCCGATAGCCCAGCATCAATTCGATCAAGCGGCTTTCCATTTTCTGGACTAGCATTCCGTCTATTTTTGCGTCTGGCTGGTGATGCTTGACGGCCTTGACGAGTGCCGGCAGCGCCGCACGCAACGCCTGATCGTCCTCCAGGCCGGTTACGACACCACCTGCTTCGGTTTTGTGCAGGATGTCGCGTGAAACGATTTTTAGAACAATCGGGTAGGGTACGTCGTGAGCCGTGTCGGCACCTTGCAGAAGCGTGCTTTGCGCCGTTTCAATGCCCAGCAGGGAAAACAGAGAGTTTGCCTCGGGCTCGTTCAAATTCCCCGACGTGGGCAGGTGGTCCGGCCAGGCGACGGCCTCGGCGGTTTCGTCCTGGTAGTGCGGCGCGGGCTTCAGGAAGGCGCGCAGGGCATCGGCACAGGCCTCTGGGGTGCGGAAAGTGGCGATTCCGTGCTGCTGCAGCAGACTTAGAGAGACAGCTGCTTCCGGCGCCAGAAACGCGATCAGCGGTTTGTCGGCGGGCTTGGACGCGTCAACCAGCGGTTTGACGACGAGCTCAGGGTGAAATTGCGCCGAAGATCCTGCGACACTCAATACTGCGTCGCACCAGTCGGACTGAAGCAACTGCTCCAGCAAGTCTTTGTACTGTTCGCCGGTGGCGGCAAGTGTCAGATCGATGACTGGCGTTTCTCGCAGCGCCAGGCCTCTGCTTTTCATATGCGTGATGAAGTCGGGCGGCGGCGGCACCGCTTCGATATTGTGCAGGCCCAGATTATCGACCACTGTGGCGGCGCCGCCGCCAGTCGTGGTAATGACCGCGACACGAGATGCCCGGGATGGCCTTGTATGCAATCTGGCGGAATGATAGCGTTCGGCCAGAGGAGCCATTTCGAACAGCGTTTCCAGCATATCCACGCGCATTACACCGTATTTGTCAAAGTACGCATCGACCGCGGCATCGTTGCCCGCGATTGCGCCGGTATGGGACTGTGACAAGGCATCCCCTTGCGCCGAACGGCCCAATTTATAGGCGATGACAGGCTTGCCTGCCAGGCGAGCCCGCGATAAGGCGCGGCTTAACGAGGGGGTATCACGCAGGGTTTCCAGAAAGAGCAGGATGACAGTTGTTTGTTTGTCGTCGACCAGGGCATCGACGACTTCGCCCACCGAAATATCGCTTTCGTTGCCTACCGAAACGGTTTTGGCGAAGCCGAAACCTCGGCCTCCGGCGCGCGACAGCAAGGAACCCATCATTGAGCCGCTTTGCGAAACCAGGCTTATGCGGCCCGGTATCAGCGTATTCATTTCAAAGGCGGCATTCACGGAAATAATTCCGCCGGTCTGGATATTGGCGACACCTATGCTGTTGGGTCCCAGGATGCGTATGCCCAAGCTTCGAGCCAGTTCGAGAAGCCGTGCCTGCTTTACCTGGCCTTCAGGACCCGTTTCGCCAAAGCCGTCGGAATAAATGGTGACTACCGGGATGCTTTTGCTGGCGCAGTCCCTGAGAGCGGCTTCCACATGCTCGCTGGAAATCATGATGAAGGCATGATCAATGTTTTGCGGCACGTCGCATACCGAGGCATAGGATTTTTCACCGAAGATTTCCGGGCTTGTGGCATTGATCGGGAAAACCAGGCCTTTGAAACCATGCTTGCGCATGAACCTGAAAGGCCGGGCGGTATTCTTTTTGCTATTGCTGGATGCTCCGATCAGTGCGATCGATTCGGGTTCCAGCAGGGCTTTGGCGAAGGATGCTTGTTTATTGTTGCGGGTGTCTTGCATGGCGGTGTCGATTTATTCCCAGGATTTTCAGGCGAGGCTAGAATCAAGCTGCAGTTCGCGAACCGGGAGCCGGTCGACATCCCATATTTGATTTCGCAGGACTGCCGCGGCACCTGGTCCAAGAACAGGGCTTGCCAGTTCCTCGAATTTTTCGTTCAGATCCTGATCCGATAAAGGCAGCTCCGGGTCTCCTTTGCGATACGGCGAAAAATGCTCGAAGGATTGGCCGTCGTCCAGCGCAATAGTGACGCGGGCGGCGCGCTGGCCCGGAAAGGCGGCGCTCAGGCCGGCGTCTTCAACCAAAGCCAGTTTCGCCATAAGCCGGCGAATATCGGAATTCTGCAATCGTTCCGCGCTAAAGGCATTCAATCGCACAGAACCGAAGCGCAGCGCATGGCAGACCACATACGCCAAGCTGAACTTGGCCTCGAACGCAGTTGTCGGATTTCGGTTGCCGGTTACGTCCAGTGCGACCTGGTAGCTTGCAACCTTGATTTCCCGGATATCAGTGGGTGCGATATTGAATTTTTCTTTAAGGATCAGGGCTGCGTCAATGGCTGCGAAGGTATGGCCGCAGCAGCCGTGATTCTTCTGCGTGATTCGAGTAATGTTGTAGTGCTCGCCAAGCCCTTCGGTGGCAACCGCCCAGTTCGGATTCGTTGCCAGGGCAGCGCCGAAGCCGGCGTCGCCTTCAAGAATATCCGGAACCCCCGTGACGCCGGCGGCAGCGGCCAGCCCGGCCCTGACACCTACCGCTGCGGCGTGTCCCGCGTGCAGGGCTTTGGTCATGGCATCGGATCGAAAGGCTTGCTGCAGGCCGGATGCAAAGGTGCATGCCGTGGCGATTGCGTGCTGCATGACCGTTGCATTGCCTGGTGCGCAGAGGGCTGCGACGGCGGCGGCAGCCCCTATGCATCCGACGGTACCGGTAGTGTGAAAAAACCGGTAATGCGAGGGTTGTATGGCCGCGCCGATGCGGGTGGAGATTTCATAGCCGACGACGATCGCGTTCAATAGCTCTGCGCCCGAGGCATTTCGCGCGTCGGCGATGGCCAGGCTTGCGGATATGACGGGGCATCCAGGGTGGTAGACGGCATCTTTGAAAATATCGTCAAACTCCACGGCGTGGGACATGCTGCCGTTGATCCATGCGGCGGTCGCAGGTAGCGAGGTCGTGCGATGGCCTGGGAGCCGGCTGGCGCCCAAACCTAGTTCGTCTTTGTATGCGGCAAGCAATTCGCGTCCGGGCGAAACCCGGGTACCCGGGTACAGGGCGCCCAGCCAGTCCAGCAAGGCGCGTTTCGCGTGATGCGCAACATCTGGAGCCAGTGCGTGGCGCGATTGCTGCGCGCCGTATTGAGCCAGGGTTTGAAGGAGCATGCCGGTTGCCTTATTGAACAGTGCGAAGCCCGAATCGAGCTATGGGTACTTTATGAGTATTTGTAGTGATGAGGATTGAAAAAAAAAGAAAGCAGCTTTCAATTAACAGTATTTCAATGCATGCGGGTTTTCATGCATTTCATATTTATTCAAGAAAACCTTGCCTAATTCTCAAAGCTTTGAGAGGGCGTTCCCAACATAATTGTTTCTTCTTGATAAAAAATATGGAGACACGCATGTCCAGAAGCTATGCTCGGAAACTATTGCAAACGAAGAGGCCGGGCGGCCTGAGGGCGGCCTTGCTGTCGGCTATCATGCTGCCTTGTTTTGCCGCTACGGCAAGCGCCGCGGGTGCCTGGCCGCAAAAACCTGTGAAGGTGATCGTTGCGTTTACCGCCGGCGGCACGACCGATATTCTGGCACGTGAAGTTGCCGCCGGTTTAACCACGAAATGGGGCCAAAGCGTTGTAGTCGAGAACAAGCCCGGGGCAGGGGGCAATATCGGTACGCAGGCTGTGATTAATTCAGCGCCCGACGGCTACACCATACTGATCAATTCAATCGGGCCCATCGCCATCAATCCCTATCTTTACAAACATGTGAATTTCAGCACGATCAAGGATTTGAAGCCTATAACCATGGTGGCCGATGTTCCCAATGTTCTGGTTGTGGCGCCGTCCCTGAAAATAAACTCTGTTAAACAACTGGTCGAGGCCATAAAGAGCAAGCCCGATTTCTACAATTGCGCTTCCACGGGGGTGGGAACCGCTGCCCATATTTCATGCGAGGAATTCGCAAAGCAGGCAAAGCTGAAGATTTCGCATGTGCCGTACAAGGGGGCCGGTGCATTGACCGACGTGGTTGCCGGCCGGGTCCAGTTCATGTTTGCCACGCTTCCGTCGGTTATCGGATTTATCAAGGCCGGCACCCTGGTGCCCCTGGCGGTCTCGACGGCAAAACGTTCACCGGTTCTGGCCGATGTGCCCACGATGCAGGAACAAGGGTTTCCCAAGTTTGCATTGGGTTCCTGGTTCGGGTATTTCGCCCCGGCCGCCACGCCCGATAGCATCGTCAAGAAAATCAGCCTTGATATCAATAGCGTTATCAAAGAACCCACGGTTCGAAAACAACTGCTGCAGCAGGGAGCCGAGCCTGTCGGAGGTACGCCGGAAGAATTTGGCGAATTCGTCAGGTCGGAAAACAAAAAGTGGTCGGCCGTCGTGAAGGAAATGGGCATTTCCCTGGATTAGCCTGGGCCTGGGCAGGTGTTACGGCGTGGCCGGCTCGAGCGCGGCACGCATGGCATCGTCGACGGTGTCCAGCCAGATGAATTCAAGCCTGGCTCGTGCATCGTCGGGAATGTCCTCCAGGTCTTTCCGGTTGCGAGCGGGAAGCAGTACAGTGGTAATGCCTGCCCGCAACGCTGCCAGCACTTTTTCCTTGATGCCTCCGACCGGCAGCACCAGGCCGCGCAGGCTGATCTCGCCGGTCATGGCGCGCTCGCTGTGCACGGGTCTGTTGGTGACTTGCGAGGCCAGGGCAATATACATGGCAACGCCTGCACTGGGGCCGTCTTTCGGGATTGCGCCCGCGGGCACATGGATATGGATGTCGCTGTGCTCGAACAGGTCCGGATCCAGCTTGAGTTCCGACGCCCGGGCCTTGAGCAAGGTAAGCGCCGCCTGCGCGCTTTCCTTCATGACGTCGCCAAGCTGGCCTGTGAGTATCAGTTTGCCGTGTCCGGCGGTCCGGCTTGCTTCGATGAAGAGTATGTCGCCGCCTACGGGAGTCCAGGCCAGGCCGGTGGCCACGCCGGGCAGGCTGGTGCGCATTGCCAGTTCGCTCTCGAATTTTATCGGCCCCAATATTGCGTGCAGATCGTCTGCATCGATTCGTAGCGATCCTGCCTGGCCTTCGGCCACGCGCATCGCGGTATGGCGGAACAGATGGCCGATTTCCCGTTCGAGATTGCGCACGCCCGCTTCGCGGGTGTAGCTGCCGATGATCGCATGCAAGGCCTGGTCGGTGACCTCGCACTGTCCGGGCGACAGGCCGTTGGCCGTCAGTTGGCGGCCGATCAGGTAGCGCCTGGCGATCTGTACTTTCTCGTCTTCCGTATAGCCCGGCAGGTTGATCATTTCCATGCGGTCCCGCAGTGGGCCAGGAATGGTGTCCAGCATATTGGCCGTGCATATGAACATGACCCCGGACAGATCGAATGGAACCGTCAGGTAATTGTCGCGGAAGGTTGCGTTCTGTTCCGGGTCCAGCACTTCGAGCAGCGCGGCGGAAGGATCGCCCTGAACGCCTATGCTGAGCTTATCGACTTCGTCGAGCATCATGACGCAATTCTTTACGCCGGCCTTGCGTATGTTCTGGATGATATTGCCCGGCAGCGCGCCGACGTAGGTTCGGCGATGCCCGCGGATCTCCGCTTCATCATGTACACCGCCCAGGCTTACCCGGGAGAATTTACGCCCCGTGGCTTTGGCTATGCTCTGGCCGAGGGAGGTCTTGCCTACGCCGGGAGGCCCCACAAAGCACAGGATCGGACTTTTGCCCCGGGGGTTGAGCTTGTGCACTGCCAGGTATTCCAGAATGCGCTGCTTGACCTTTTGCAGCCCATAGTGGTCTTCATCCAGGATCCGGCGCGCTTCGGCGATATCGATGCGCTCTTCGGTGGTGGCCGACCAGGGCAGTTCGACGAGCCATTCCAGGTAGGTGAGCAGCGTCGAGTATTCGCCGGCCGCCTCCGGAGTACGATCGAGCCGTTTGAGCTCCTTCCTGGCATAGGCCTCGATTTCCTCAGGCATTTTGGCTTTGGCGATGGCCGCTTCCAGCTGTGTTATTTGCTCGCTTGCACCCTCGGGTTCGCCCAACTGCTTCTGTATGGTTTTAAGTTGTTCCCGCAGCAGAAACTCGCGCTGCTTTTCTTCGAACCGATCTTTGGTCTGCTGACTGATGTCATGGCTCAGGCGCAGTACTTCGAGCCGGTGTGTAAGAAAGGCCAGAACTTTGTCCATCCGGGCTTGCAAGCCCAGGGTTTCCAGCAAATCCTGTTTTTCGACCGGTGTCAGGTCCATTAGCCCGCTGACCCAATCGGTCAGCATGGAAGCCGATGTGATGCTCTGCGCCGTGGCGGCGAGTTCAGCCGGCGCATCGGGCATGAAGCCGAGGATTTCGGCGGTCTGTTCTTGAAGCTGAACCATGCGTGCTTCGATTTCAGTGCTGGTTTCCTTGGCGTCGTCCAGGCGCTCGATGCGTGCAACTTGAAACGGATAGCCCTGCAGAAACTCAATCACACGGAAACGCTGCTCGCCCTGGCAGACAATGTGGTGCGCACCGTCCGGCGTAGTGACATAGCGCAAGATGCTGGCGGTTGTACCGATCTGATACAAGTCAGCGGCCCCGGGAGCGGCCGTTTCGGGATCGAGTTGCAGCAGGACACCGACCTGGCGATTGCTGCGCGCCGCCTCCTGGGCGCCAGCCACCGTACTTTTGTGGCCTATTGTTATAGGCACCAGCAAGCCCGGGAACAGCACAACGTTGCGCACGGGAATGATGATCAGCGCGTTCTCGGGAAGCTCCGGGGATTGGTGCGATTCCTGTGTGGCTTTGGCGCCGGCCGTTTGTTCGGGGGTGGCGGCGTCGCGTGCGTGCGGGGAGTTGATAGGCTGATCGTTGTTCATGCGTCACCTGTCGTGCTTGTATTTACGCAAGTTTGCGCAGGGTCAAACGCAAACATCCGTTTGACAGGTTTTGCTCTTCGATCTCAAACAGGCCTGCTGGTAAATCGAAGCGTCGTTCAAAACGACCGTAGGGAATTTCGATGCTGCGAATGATGGCATTGACGGGGGCCGGCATGAGCCTGTCGCCCACGACGATTAAGGCACTGCTGTCGATCAATACGGTGACGTTATCGGGCAAGACCCCGGGCAATGCGATCAGGATCACCAAGGCGTCGTCGATTTCGAAAATGTCGGCGGGCGGCTCCCAGGTCGGACCGCCGTTGCGGCTTCTGCTCAACTGAAAAAACCGGCGATGCAGACGGTCGGCCCGTTCCAGCATGGTGAGCGCGTCGGCCCACATGGATTTGCTTGGATTGCGCAATGTCATGAATCATGCCTCCGTGGCACAATGCCTCTTGAACGCGCCGACGCCAGACGGCGGGCGGTTCATTTTCTTATTTTAGGCACAGAATGGCTCAAGGCACCACTGCGGCCTGTTTATTTTTTTGAAATGAACTTATTGCCCTCTATATAGAAGCGCAAGGGCTTGCTGGCCCACTCGCCGGCATAATCCACGCCAATGCGCGGGCGTTCCACGATGGCCATGGGTTTGCCAGGCGTGGGTGACGCAATATAAAAATCTTTGCTGCACAGGTCGTGCCCGTAGTCCTGAAGCGTGACACCCATGGCTTTGCATAACAGGCCGGGCCCGCTCGTTTTGCCAGTTACGTTCTGTATTGGTTCCAGTGCCCGAAGCAGTACGGCCGCTCCAGTGCCGTCGGCTTCCGTGACGACATTCATGCAGTGGTGCATGCCATACACAAGGTATACATAGACGTGCCCCGGCGGTCCATACATGACTCGGGTGCGTGGCGTAATGCCTTTCGAGGTATGCGCCGCCAGGTCGTGGGGGCCGAGATAGGCCTCGACTTCGACGATTCTGGCTATGCGTTCTTCGCCCTGGACATGGCGCACGAGCAGTTTGCCCAAAAGTTCTCTGGCGACCAGGCAAGTGTCGCGATTGTAAAAGTTCCTGGATAATTTTTGCATGGGATGTAAGGGGCGCATGGGCGGCAGGGTGTTGCAGCCTTGTTCTTGCGGCCTTAATCATACCGGTTTTCAATGCTATTGACGGGTAAGGTGTTCGGGAGTAGATTGCCAGGAAGATGTGTCGCTAGTTCCTGTTTCTTAACGCGTGTTAAGTGAAGGAAGCCGCCATGATTTTGCAAAACCAAATCTGGCTGTTGACGCTGACGGGCATTGGCCTGGTCTCGTTGGTATTTATCTGGATCATCGTTCAGGCAGGCAAGCCTGCCGATTCTGCGCAAGTGCAGAAAACTGCCCATACCATTCGACGATGGTGGTTCCTTGCCCTGGTTCTGCTGGGGGTCGGTGTGGCCTATGCCACGCTGAAACCGTTCCCTATCGCCGATCAAAATGCCTCATCGCCCGCAGGGCAAATCGTTGATGTAGTAGGGCGGCAGTGGTCGTGGACGCTCAGCCAAAACCAGATCAAGGCCGGGGTTCCCGTGCAATTCAATGTAACCAGCCTGGACGTCAACCACGGTTTCGCGATCTACGGCCCGAACGACCTGATCGTCACGCAGACCCAGGCCATGCCCGGTTTCACCAATCGCCTGCACTATACCTTCACCCAGCCCGGCAAGTATCGGGTAATGTGCCTTGAGTATTGCGGCGTTGCGCACCACGGCATGGTGACGGAATTCGAAGTCGTCAAGGGAGGCCAGCCATGAATGCATCGCAATCCGCCGGCGCACTGCACCCGGCCAATGAAGCCCTGACGCGCAACGAACGTATCGTCTTTAACCTGTATACCATCTCGGCGCTGCTGGTGTTTGTGCTGATGATGCTGCTGGGATTGACCATGCGCATGGCCCAGAGCAATTGGGCCGGTGTCCTGCCCAACGTCTTCTACCAGATAATGACCGCGCACGGAGCCGGCATGGTCGGCACGATCGGCCTTGCAACAAGCGCGGTAATGTGGTTTTTCCTGCGCAAATATGTGAAGCTCAGTCTGTCGATATTCCTGGCAAACTACGTGCTGTTCATGCTCGGCGCGGTGGCGTTGCTGGCGGCCGTCTTTATCGGTGGATACGCGGGCGCGTGGACGTTCCTGTATCCGCTTCCCCAACATCCGATGGGACTATGGAGCGGCAATGCGGCCGCGTTGTTCATGCTTGGTTACCTGCTGATCGGGGTGGGCTTCCTGCTGTTTTATCTGGATGTCATGAGAGCCATCATTCGCATGTATTCCAATCTTGGGCGCGCACTGGGCTTGCAGTGGCTATTCAGCGGAGACATCGACAAGTCGCATCCCAAGACTGTGGTGGCCAGCACCATGGTTGCCATTACCAATTCCATCGGCATCCTCGCCGGCGCCATAGTGCTGGTCATGTGCCTCATCAATATCTATTTTCCCTCGGTCGCGCTAAATGCATTGCTGGTCAAGAATCTAACCTATTTGTTCGGCCACATGTTCATCAACGCCAGCATCTACATGGGCGTGATCGCAGTCTACGAATTGCTGCCTCGCTACAGCGGACGTCCTTACCCTATATCAAGGCCATTTCTATGGTCCTGGGCGGCAAGCTTGGTGATGGTGCTGATCGTCTATCCACATCACCTCATGATGGATTACGTCATGCCGCATTGGATGCTGGTGATGGGGCAGATCATTTCCTATTGTGCGGGATTGCCGGTATTTACCGTGACAGTGTTCGGTGCGCTGGCGAACATTTATCGTTCGGGAATGCGCTGGAATATGCCGTCCAGGCTTCTGGTCCTGTCGATGTTCGGCTGGGCCGCGGGCATTGTTCCGGCTATTATCGACGGCACCATCAGCGTCAATAAATTAATGCACAACACTCAGTGGGTGCCCGGCCATTTTCATTTTTACCTGCTGCTGGGCGTCCTGCCTATGGTGCTCGCGCTGATGTTCCACGTCATCGGCCAGAACGCGCCTTCCCGTTCCAGCGACAAACTGAGCTTCCCGCTGTATATCCTGGGCGGCCTGATATTCGTCTTTTCCTTCCTCGCAGCGGGCCATATCAGCACTCCTCGACGCTATGCCGTGCATCTGCCTCAGTGGCTGTTATATGATCAGTTCGGATCGATAGGCGCCATTCTACTGATTGTCGCGATGCTGGTGTTCGCCCTGCATATTGTGGTCGGGCTATTGAGGTCACCTGGCAATGGCGATTCTGCGCACGCTACTGGCTAGCCTGGTCCTGTTACTGGCCGGCGGCGCCGCATTCGGCGTAGTCACCGATCAGTTTCAGGCATTCACCACCGAAACCGCGCGTCGGCTTGCGGTGCGTCGGCATCCTGTCCAGATTCCGCCAGTCGAGCTGCAACTCCAATCGGGCTCACGCATCAGCCTGGCGGATTTGCGTGGCAAATGGCTGCTGGTCGATTTCATTTATACCCGATGCCCCACCTACTGCGTTGCGCTTGGAAGCGAATTTGCGCAACTCCAGGACCTCCTCTCCAAACCGTTGGCGCAAGGCAAAGTGCAACTGCTCAGCATCAGTTTCGATCCCATCCATGACACTCCTGCGCAACTCAAGGCTTATATGCAGCGCTCGCGTGACCGGGGGCTGGGCTGGATCGCTGCCCGGCCCGTCGAGCCCCAAGGGCTTGGGAACCTGGAGCGAGCCTTCGGCATTACCGTCATTGCCGATCCGTCCAGCGGCGGCTATACGCACAATGCCGCTATTCATCTTGTCGATCCCGGCGGCAGGCTGGTAGAGATTTTCGACGAAGATGCCCCGAATCTCGCGGGGAGAACCGTGCTGCAGCGCCTGGGGCAATGATTATCCGCTCGCCGCACCATCCAATCCGTATCGCGGCATTGACCTATCTCGTATTGCTGGCACCGCCGCTGCGGCATATCCTCGAATCCAGCATGACCGGACAAATGCTGCTGCAGATCCCATTGCTTATCGGTGTGGGACTTCTACTGCGGCAAGCGCTGCCTGCGCGCGCCCTGAGCATTGTCGCCAGCTGCAATTACCAGGGTATCGCCGGGCTGCTGCTCGCAAGCGTGATCAGCGCCTTCTGGATGTTGCCGCTGGCGCTGGATGCCTCGGTAACCGAGCCTTTCATCGCCGCAGCAAAGTATCTGTCGGTGCCGCTTCTGATAGGCTTGCCCTTGGCACTCAGTTGGCCGCGCATGGGTTTCATTGTCAGGGGAGTGTTTCTGCTTGAGTTGACAGCCTCTTTCTTTCGGCTGGGTTGGCTCTATCTTATCTGGCCCGGGCGTTTGTGCAATAACTACCTGCTCGACGACCAGCAGCGGCTTGGCCAGTACATGCTGTGGATCGGCGGCGCGCTATTGCTTGGCATTGCGATCAAGCTTATCTGGGGTCGCTTTGGTTCCGTATAATGGACATGTGGCAATAAAAGCACATTCTATGCATGCAAAACCGGACATTTCATTTGTTTCTTCTAATGCTTGTCTTGACCTGTGGTTTGTTTTAGTGCTACTATACCTTGCTAGATTTTCAAGTTCGTTGATGTTTGTACAATTCAGTACCAAAAAAAGTACTTTTTTGCTCTGATCTCTACTCCTTGACAGTCTTTTTATAGAGCATAGTGCTCGTCATTTTTAGGGATTGCAAAAAAATGCAAACAGAAACTGGTATTGTTAAATGGTTCAACAACGAAAAAGGCTTTGGTTTTATCAAGCCTGAATCGGGCGGCAAAGATTTGTTCGCTCACCACACCGACATCATCGGCACCGGCTTTAAATCGCTCGAAGAAAACCAGCGTGTTTCCTACGTAGCGGCCGAAGGCCAAAAAGGCCCTCAAGCCAAATCGATCCAAGTTATCTAATACATAACTTAGTTGCGGTTTAAAAGCCCGCCTGAATAAGGTGGGCTTTTTGCATTTGGCCTTTCCGTTTGCCGATACAATATTTACCATGCTGTAAATATTCGGTGCTTGGCTATGCGCCGTAATGCGGGTCTAATCAAACTGGCTTTTCGGATGGAAGAATGAACCGCCCGATCGATATTCGTACGAAATAAGGTTGCGTCGCGCAAGCCGCGTATTCGAAATCAAGGGAAAATTTGTGCAAAAACTGCTGATAGCGATGGTGCTCAGTGCGGGTGCATTGACGGGGTGCGCGCCCATGCTGGCCGGCCAGGCGGCCGAGGCCGGCTATAGCGCGGCGAAGAATTCACTGGGTGGCGTTCTGGGATCGTCGAACGATAAAAAAACGGCTTTGGGCGAGGATGCGCGCCAGCAGAAATTGCAGTCGATCCTGAATTCCATAGAAGTAGGGCAAATTGTGGCGCCTATTCTTGATTCGATGGGCGAACAGCCAAAAGAAAAATCGGGCAACACGTATGGTTATACCTGTTACGAATACCCTGCCGTATATTCGGCCACCGATGCGGCCGTAATTGTCGCCAAAAACGGAAAAGTCGTATTTTTCGGCAATTCCCGTTGCGTGACAGAAATGCAGGACCAGAACTTTACCGGCACGGGCAAGTACGCAGGCGTCAAGGCTTCCTGAAACCACATTGCCGGTCTATGTATTTCAGCGCTTTGGGCAAGGCGTCGCGAAAGGTCATCCATTCGTGAGCGCCATCCACGATGCGCAATTCCACCTGCTTGGGCTGAATGGCATAGAGCGCTTCGTACAGGCTGGCGGTCACGACAGGGGTGACATCACTGTCATGGTCGCCACTGCTGATAAACATGGGAACAATTTGTTTTTTTGCCTCGTAGCCGGCCAGTAATGCGGGGTAGCTTTGCGCCGCCCAGAGTGACGGACTGAATTTGCCGTTTTCTTCAAACTGGCCACTACCGCTGCGGGCACTGGATTTTTCCGGAGGGCTGGCCTGGACGGCCGGGCTGAGCAGTCCAGCCGCGCATACCAGTTCCGGATGACGCAGGCTCAGGTTCAGCGCGCCAAAACCGCCCATGGAAATGCCGGCGATGGCTCGATGATGGCGATCGCTTTTTGCCTCGTACTGTTTCTCCACATAAGGAATCAATTCAGTCGCGAGCGCGGTCTGGATCTTTGCGGCACTGCCGTCGACCCACCAGGAGGACTCGCCAGCTGGCATGACAGCGATGACCGGCTCTATTTCGCCGCGCCGAATCAGGCCATCCAGGGTTTCGCGGGCGCCGGCGTAGTTGGTCCAGACGTGCTCGTCTCCACCGGATCCATGTAAAAGGTAGATTACCGGGAATTTATCGAAGGAATCGTAATAGCCGTCGGGTAAATACACGGTAAAAGGCAGGCTGCGACCCAGGATCCGGGAGTCGAGTTTGTCGCTGACGATTTCCCCGGCCTGGGCGCCGGCAACGATTGCTGCCAGAGCGAACGCCAGGCAGGTTTTGGATCCGCGAAAATGCATGAGTGTCTCCGGTAAGGCAATTTATTCAGTTTACCGTAAGGTGAGGCAGACTTCAGCTTTGATTCAAGTAGGCGTACAGCGTATCGAGCAGATCCTGTTTGCGGTCGGTGGGCAAAAAAGAAGCGCGCAGGCTATTTTCGGCCAGGGTGCCCAGTTCCTGCCGGCTGAGTCCCAGCGCCAGGGCGCTTGCCAGATAGTTGCCGGCCACATAGCCCCCAAAATAGGCCGGGTCGTCCGAGTTGAGGGTAACCATTGCGCCGCGCCGAAGCAGGCGGGCCAGATTATGCCGGGCCAGTCTGTCCACAACGCGCAGTTTCAGGTTCGATAAAGGACAAACCGTCAGGGGGACTTGCTGTTCAATAAGGCGCTGCATGAGTACTGGATCCTCTTCGCTGCGCACGCCGTGGTCGATGCGTTCAACGTGCAGCAAATCAAGGGCATCGCGTACATACGCCGCGGGGCCTTCTTCGCCGGCATGAGCGACCAGGCGGAAACCCAGTTCCTTGCAATGGGCAAAGACGCGGGCGAATTTTTCAGGAGGGTTGCCGCGTTCGGACGAGTCCAGCCCTATGCCTATCCATAAATCGCCGTATTGTTCGCGCACGGGTAGCGCGGCGGCCAGCGTTTCGAAGGCTTCCTGCTCGGATAAGTGACGCAGGAAACTCAGCAGCAGATAGCTGCTCATGCCGGTGCTTGCACGCATTTCCCGCAAGGCCCGGGCAATGCCGGAAAATACTGTTTCGATCGGGATGCCGCGCGCCGTATGGGTTTGCGGATCGAACATGAGCTCCGCATGCACGACGCCGTCAGTGTGGGCACGCTGCAGATACGCCATCGTCATGTCGTAGAAGTCCTGCTCGGATATGAGTACGCCGGCGCCCGCGTAATACAGATCCAGAAAAGACTGCAGGTCGGTAAAGGCATAGGCGGCGCGCAGCGTTTCGACCGAGTCGTAGGGCAGGGCAATCTGATTGCGCTTTGCCAGTTTGAAGATCAACTCGGGTTCCAGCGTGCCTTCGATATGAAGATGCAGCTCGGCCTTGGGCAGGCCTTGGATAAAGGCGTTCAGGTCGATGGCGTGGCGGGATGCTGGTGGGGGCATGTCTGGGCGATGATTTGGGGTCGAAAGAGGCATTATAGGAAAACCGCGCTTGCTCACGGAGTCGGCCTGCCTGGTGGTCTTGGCCGCATGTGCCGTCAGGCTTTCCCTTGGCCGGATGGATGCGCCGGGTTTAGACCTGCCTGCGGCTCCTCAGGCTTTCTTTGGTTTTTTCCAGCAGCAGGCTGATATCGGTGCCGCGCCGCAAGGCCAGGCCCAGGGCAAGCAGGTCGACAAGCGTCAAGTGCACCAGCCGGGAAATCATGGGGCTATAGACTTCGGTGTCTTCCAGGGTATCGGCGCGCAGCAGTACCGAGGCAAGTTCCGCGAGCGGTGAATGCGAGGCCGTGATGGCAATGACCGGGCAGCCGTTTTTCCTGGCCAGGCGTACTGCCTCGAGCAGTTCCTTGGTGCGCCCTGAATGGGATATGGCGACTAAAACATCGCTGGGCCCCAGCAGCGAGGCGGCCATTAATTGAGTATGGGTATCGGCATAGGCCACGGTGGCGACGTCGTAGCGGAAGAACTTGTGCTGGGCATCGGCCGCGACAATGCCGGAGTTCCCCAATCCATAGAATTCGATGCGGCGCGCGGCCAGCAGCAAGGTGATGGCGGCATCGACGGAATCGGTGTTGATCTCATTGCGCGCCCGCAGCAACGCCGATACGGCATTGTCGAATACCTTGGCCGCCAGCATTGATGTGGGATCTTCGGCGCGGACGGACGAATGTACATACGGCACTCCGACCATCAGGCTGGCGGCCAGCCTGATTTTGAAATCAGGCCATCCGCCGCAACCCATGGATCGGCAAAACCGGATGACTGTCGGCTGGCTGACCCGGGCGAGCCTGGCGACTTCTCCGACCGATGACTTGACGATATCGTTTGGCTGCGCAAGAACGAGTTGCGCCACTTTTCGTTCTGCTTCGCTTAAGCCGGCAAGTTGCTGTTCGATTTGCGCTAGCATGGGTTTGCGTGATCTGACATATGATTTTGCCGGGGCTTTTCAGGGGTGCCAGTAGACATCGATGGGCGCGTCGGGGCTTGTCAATAAAAAGCTGATGGGCAGCGCAGGCGTGGCGCGCTGCGCCGCCCGTTCCATGACTTGCCGCTTGAGCGGCCCGGATATGAACAGGATGCGGCTCTGCGCGCGCAGCAAGGCCGCCAGGGTCATGCTGATGCGTGTATGCGGCGCGTCTGTGGGGGTAATGCGCACATAATTTCGTGTCTGTCCGGGATCCAGGGCCTGCGTCAATTCCGGGGCCAGCGGAAACAGCGACGCGGTATGGCCGTTTTCGCCCATGCCCAGGACGGCGAGGGTGATGGTTTCTGTCTGGCGATTAGCCTGCTCCAGGCAGCTTTCGATATTGCCCGGATCGCTAAGCAGACCCTGGAATCGGGCCTGTCGGGCGCGGTTGACGAGTAGATGGCTGCGTACCAGGTTCTCGTTGCTGTCCGGGTCGCCGGGTGTCACGAAGCGTTCATCGACCAGGGTGATCGTTATTTTCGGCCAATCCAGATCGGCGTGGCTGAGCCTGGCGAAGAAGGGGATGGGCGAACGTCCTCCCGACACCGCAAGCCTTGCTGTGCCGCAGAGGTCGATGGACTGTTGCAAAGTGCCGGCCACGGCGTGTGTCAAGGCGGCGATGCAGGGTTCGTCCTGCTCGTAGGCGTGCCAGCTCATCATGTTTCTTCGTGCCAGACGACCCCGGCTCGCGAGAGCAGGCCGCTCGAAGCGGGCGGCCCCCAACTGCCGGCGGTATAGGTTTTGGGCGCGATAGTGCTGTGCTCCCAGGAATCGATGATGGGCTCGACCCAGGTCCATGCCTGGGCCTGTTCGTCGCGGCGCATGAACAGGGCCAGGCGGCCGCGTATCACATCGAGCAGCAGCCGTTCGTAAGCATCGGCCCAGCGCGCCTTGAACATGGTATGAAAGTCCAGGTTCAGATAAGTGGACTGCAAGTTCATGGCGTCGCCGGGTTCTTTGGCGAGAAAGTACAGGCGTATGCTTTCTTTGGGCTGCAGATGTATGACCAGGCGATTGGCCGAGTGCAGATCTACAGGCATGGGAAAGACCGCATGCGGCACATCGCGGAAATTGATGACGATTTCCGCGATGCGTTCCTGCATGCGCTTGCCTGTGCGTAAAAAAAATGGCACGCCGGCCCAGCGCCAATTGGCGATTTCAGCCTGAAGGGCCACGAAGGTTTCGGTATTGCTATGCGGGTCGACTTTATGTTCATCGCGGTAGGCGACAACCGGCATGCCGTTGATGGCCCCGCTGCGGTATTGCCCACGGACCGTTTTGGCGAGGATGTCTTCGGGCGTGAAGGGTTTCAGCGCCTTCAGCACCTTGAGTTTCTCGTCGCGAACGGCGTCTTCGGCCAGGCTTGCGGGAGGCTCCATGGCGACGATGCACAGCAATTGCAGCAAGTGGCTTTGCAGCATGTCGCGCAGGGCGCCTGTACGATCGTAGAACTCGCCGCGCTCTTCGACTCCCAGTTCCTCGGCGATGGTTATCTGTACATTGTCTATCCATTCGCGGCGCCACAGTGGCTCGAACAAGGCGTTGCCAAACCGGATGGCCATCAGGTTCTGTACCGATTCCTTGCCCAGATAATGGTCGATGCGGTAAATCTGGTTTTCGGTGAAGCACTGGCCCACGGCGGCATTGATGGCATTGGAGGATTCCAGGTCATGGCCCAGGGGCTTTTCGAGCACGACGCGCACGCCGGGGTGGTTGAGTCCGGCTGCGGCCAATTGTCGGCATATATTGGTAAACAGGTGAGGGGCGGTGGCCAGGTAGCACACTGTTGTGCGCTCGCCGGCCCGGCCCAGCGCTTCTGCCAGATTGACGTAATCGCCGGCTTTGTCGGCTTCAAGCATGAGGAAGTGGATACGCTTGATGAAGCTGGCCCAGATCCCGCTGTCGAATTCGGCTCCAAGCCTGGGTTTGACGCGCTCATTCAGCAGGGCCAGATAGCCGTCCTGTTCCAGGGCTTGGCGGCCCAATGCGAAAATCCGGCCATCGTGATGCAAAGCCCCTGCTTTGTGGGCGCTATAGAGCGCAGGCAACAGCTTGCGCAAGGTGAGGTCGCCGGTGCCACCAAAAAATATCATGTCGAAGGCGGGCGTGCTGGCCATGCTTATTTTCCTGTCATGCAGTTTCAAGATACTTGAAGTGAAGATGTAATTAGGCTACATGTATTATCAGATGTAAAGCCGGGTTTGCCGCGGGGCTGGCTACAATACGGCCCAGACAGCACGCAAAGACACTTTTTTGGCCATTCCCTTTTCCCACCATCATGATTAAAAGCGCAGTCCGTGCGACGATCGCCGATGTCGCCCGCCAGGCGGGAGTATCCAAGGCTACCGTGTCGCGATTCCTGAATCATCGCGATGCCTTGCTGTCGCTGGACATTGCCAAAAGGGTTGAAGCGGCGATAAACCAGCTGGGCTACTCGCCCAGCCCAATGGCGCAGGCACTCAAGCGCGGCCGCTCCCGTCTGATCGGGCTGGTGGTTGCCGATATCACCAATCCCTATTCGGTGGCTGTGTTGCGCGGTGCCGAAAAAGCCTGCCGGGCCGCGGGCTACCTGGTCATGCTGTTCAATCTGGGTAATGAAAGCGAGCGCGAGAGCGCGGGAATCCAGGCCTTGTCTTCGTATCAGGTCGAAGGCTTCATCCTGAACACGATGGGGCATGACGCGGGGGCGGTCGTTGAAACTGCCCGACAGGGTAAGCCGGTGGTATTGGTCGATCGCCTGCATGCCGGCCTGGATGTCGATTTTGTTTCTCTGGACAACGATCAGGCCATACGTGTGAGCGCGCAACATTTGCAGGACGCGGGCTATGGCGAGCTGTTGCTTGTGACCGAACCCTTGGGGAAAGTAAGCTCGCGCATCGAACGCTCGATGGCATTCCAGTCGTTTATTCGGGATGGCGGCCCGGAGGTGTCGGGCCAATGCGTTGAAAGCGCCGGCGACGGCGCAGATCTGGATGCCGCATTATTGGCCTTGCGTGCGCGCGCGCATGACCGGCGGCCGGCGCTGATTTCCAGCAATGCCGTCGTTACCCTGCGTTTGATTGCCGCTGTGGCTCGTTTGGGCTGGAAGCTGGGCTCCGACGTGGGCCTGATTGGCATCGATGAAACCGAATGGGCGCCTTATGTGGGC
Source organism: Paralcaligenes ginsengisoli (assembly GCF_054781135.1). Classification (NCBI taxonomy): domain Bacteria; kingdom Pseudomonadati; phylum Pseudomonadota; class Betaproteobacteria; order Burkholderiales; family Alcaligenaceae; genus Paralcaligenes; species Paralcaligenes ginsengisoli. Next base: position 53,696 of record NZ_BAAGUZ010000007.1, on the reverse strand, counting down.
CCGGGGATCAGCACGGTGTCGCAACCTACCGACGATCTGGGACGCATGGCTGCCGAATGCCTGATCGAGCGCCTTAAGGGGCGGGACGAGGAGCCGCGAAAAATACTCTTGCCCGGAGCGCTGCATATCCGGGGCTCGTCGAGCATCACGCGCCGCTGACGGCTTGTGGTACCCGACTATTTTTACCCCTGTCATATTAGGGTAAATACTGATTCGATTTTTTTCCTGCTTTTATTAAACTTTCACAAACGTCTGAAACCGGTTTCATAACTAAATTGCCGCCTCTTTCATAGTCGGCTCATTCGTGGCTCGAGCAAGGTTTCTGATTCTTCTGGCCATAACTGGTTTTGTGTGGGTATATTCGCGAGGTGCGCGAGCATTTGTCGTCGAAGCCATACCTTGGGTACTAAAAAAGTGAATTATTCCTTTCAATTTGGCCCTGTCTTCGAGGCATGGCCACTGCTGCTCAGGGGCACCTGGATGACAATCCAGCTGTCCTTTTTGGCCATGCTGTTCGGGCTGCTCGTGGCCATACTGTGCGCATGGGGCAAGACATCCGGCCCGAAGCTGCTGCGCTGGCTGATCAATGCGTACATTGAATTGATACGCAACACGCCTTTTCTGGTGCAGTTGTTTTTCTTCTATTTTGCCTTGCCCGCAACCGGGGTACGGTGGTCGGCGCATACGGCGGCCCTGGTGGCCATGGTCGTCAATCTGGGGGCCTACGCAACTGAAATCGTCCGGGCCGGGATCGAATCCATTCCCAAGGGGCAGATCGAAGCGGGGCTGGCGCTGAATTTATCGCGCTACGAGATTTTCCGGTTTGTGGTGCTCAAGCCCGCATTGCGCGCCATCTATCCCGCGCTCACCAGCCAGTTCATTTTGCTGATGCTGGCCTCCAGTGTGGTGTCGGTGATTTCCGCCGATGATCTGACTTCGGTTGCCGCCAATTTGCAGTCGGAGACTTTTCGCAGCTTTGAAATCTATATCGTCATCACAGCGATCTATCTTGTGCTGACCATGATATTTTCATATGCGTTTCGCCTGGTCTTCCAGTGGGGCCTCAACTATCCGGACCGTCGATAATGCGTACTTTTGGTTATTCGGAGTTCCTGTTTATTCTCGAGGCGGCCAGATGGACGATCGGGCTGTCGCTCATGGCTTTCGTGGGCGGCGGCATTGTCGGCCTGATCATTGCCTTGTCGAGAACCTCGGAGTACGCGGCGATACGGGGCCTTGCCATCGGATTTATCCAGTTGTTCCGCGGCACTCCCTTGCTGCTGCAATTGTTCCTCATCTTTTTCGGATTCCCGGTGCTCGGCCTGGAAGTCAATCCGTGGCTGGCGGCCGGTATCGCCCTGACCCTCAATAGCGGGGCTTTTCTGGGCGAGATCTGGCGTGGCTGTATCGATGCGATACCCCGCGGCCAGTGGGAAGCGGCCGAGGCCCTGGGGCTGTCCTATCGCTGGAAAATGCGCGATGTCGTGCTGCCGCAAGCCATGAAAATTGCGATTCCGCCGACCGTGGGTTACCTGGTGCAAATCGTCAAAGGCACGTCGCTGGCGGCCATTATCGGTTTTACCGAATTGACCAGGGCGGGGCAGATCATCAATAACGCGACCTTCGAACCCATGCTGGTCTTCTCGGTTGTGGCGGTTATTTATTTCTTGTTGTGCTGGCCTTTGTCCTTGCTGGCCGCGTATATGGAGCGACGGCTTGCCGCGGCATTGACGCGTTAGGCCGCCAGGGTCCGATTGTTGTTTAACTGGCGTTTAAGTTTTTAATTCTTGGAGACGAGATATGTTTTTAGGCAAAGAAATTCGCACACTCATTGGTGCGACAGTGCTGGCGGGCTTGGGCGTGCTGGCTCTGGGCGCGACGGCGGCCAGTGCGGAAACCATCGATCAGGTCAAGCAGAAGGGTGAGCTGACGATTGGCATGCTGGTCGATTTTCCGCCCTATGGCATCATGAACACCGAAAACAAGCCCGACGGCTACGATGCCGATGTGGCCAGACTGCTGGCCAAGGATTTGGGCGTCAAACTGAAAATCGTGCCGGTGACCGGCCCGAACCGGATTCCGTTTCTCTTGACCAACAAAGTGGATCTGCTGGTTGCCTCGCTGGCCATTACTCCTGAGCGCGCCAAGCAAGTACAGTTCTCCAAACCGTATTCCGCGGCCCAGATCGTGGTATTTGGCGGTAAAGATGCCAAAATCAAAACGGCCGATGACCTGGCGGGTTTGCGCATAGGCGTTGCGCGTGCCAGTACCCAAGATATCGCGGTGACCAAGGTGGCCCCGAAATCCGCGAATATTCGCCGTTTCGACGACGACGCATCGGCCATGCAGGCTCTGCTGTCGGGGCAGGTCGACGCCATTGGCTGCTCCACCACGGTGGCCGCGCAAATTGCCAAACGCGTACCGAACCGGTATGAAAACAAGTTCGTGCTGTTGCAGCAGGAAATGGCTGTTGCGATGCGCCCGGGCGAGCCCAATACCTTGAAAGCGGTCAATGCTTTTGTCGAGAAGAACATCGCCAACGGCGAGTTGAGCAAACTGTACAAGAAATGGCTGGGTGTTGACTTGCCTCCATTGAAAGCTTCGTAATTCAACGGCGGTTTCACTATGACTGATAGACAGGCTTCTGTTGCTGTCGACGGTTCGAATCGTCCCGCCGGTCAAGGCGGGACGATTATCGAAGTCGAGGCAGTCAACAAATGGTATGGCAGCTTCCAGGTTTTGACCGATGTCGATTTGACGGTCAAGACAGGAGAGCGCATTGTGATTTGCGGGCCTTCGGGTTCGGGAAAATCAACCATGATCCGTTGCATCAACGGTCTCGAAAAGGTGCAGAAAGGCCGTGTCGTGGTCGACGGTATCGATCTGACCGCCAATGCGCGCAACGTCGACGCGGTGCGGCAGGAAGTCGGGATGGTATTCCAGCAGTTCAATCTTTTTCCGCACATGACAGTGTTGCAGAACTGCATGCTGGCCCCTATGCGTTCCCGCAACGCTGACAAGCAGGCGGCCGAGGCCACGGCCATGAAATACCTGACGCGGGTTCGCATTGCCGATCAGGCCAAAAAATATCCCAGCCAGTTGTCGGGTGGACAGCAGCAGAGGGTGGCGATTGCGCGTGCCTTGTGCATGACTCCCAAGATCATGCTGTTCGACGAGCCGACTTCGGCCCTGGATCCGGAAATGGTCAAGGAAGTGCTCGACACCATGATAGGCCTGGCCGAGGATGGTATGACCATGTTGTGCGTGACGCATGAAATGGGGTTTGCGCGCAGCGTTGCGGATCGGGTCATTTTCATGGCCGATGGGAAAATTATCGAGCAGGCTCCGCCCGCCGAATTTTTCGGTAATCCACAACACGAAAAAACGCGCAGTTTCCTGGGGCAGATACTGAGTTCCCAGCATTGATATTTATTGGTGGATCGACGAGGGATCACAAGGGCCTTTCCTACGGATGACCTTGTGCCGAATCGGCAGAATCGCCATGACATGAATATGCATTGATTTTGTTGGGCCACTGCGTCTTCGGCTCGCCGGACGCCGCCTTGCTGGTTTCGATCCTGGGTAGCGCCGTTTTCACGCACGGCCATCACGCGGTTTTTACAAAAATTTCTCGCGGCTTTTTCGCGAGCGTTCCTTGGAGCTCAGGTCTCGAGCGGAGTCTGTTTTACGATGAGCTTTTCCACACACGTCATTATTTCCTTATCGTCGTTCGGCGCGGCCGAAGTACGGCGCCACGGACAAGCATGGTTTATCAAACTGTGTCATTCGGCGGGTGCCGATGGGGCCGAGGTGCGGGGCGAATTGCTGGTCGATCCCGAACGGGAACTGCATGAACTGGCCGGCATTTTGCATGACACGGGGCTTGGCTGCGTGTACTCGAGCCCCGACGGCCTGTGGGATGAAGCGGGGGTATTGAATCGCCCAGCTCTCGAACAGGGCCTGGCCGCCGCCGCCATCCTGAAGGCCCCTGTGCTGAAAATGTCCATTGGCGGTTTCAACACGGGGTCTCAGGCATCGCTGAGCGAGCTGGGCGATCGCCTGGGGCAAGGCGCGGTCAAGCTATTGATTGAAAACGATCAGACGGTATCGGCTGGCAGCGTATCGGCCTTGCGGCGCTTTTTCGACGCGGCGGATCGTGCCGGCCTTGCCTTGGACATGACTTTCGACATGGGCAATTGGCATTGGCTGGGTGAAAGCCCGTTGCAGGCCGCGGAGCTGTTCGCTGCACGGGTGCAGTATGTGCATTGCAAGGGTGTGCAGCGGCAACCTGGCCGCTGGGTGGCCGTGGCACTGGCGGACTCTGTGGCGCCGTGGCGCGCTGTTTTCAATGCCCTGCCGGTAAACGTGCCGCGGGCGATCGAGTACCCCTTGTTCGGCGACGACCTGCTGGGCGAAACACGCATGGCCATACAGAATTTGCGCAAGCTGGAAGGAGATTGGCAATGAACCAGCCACTGGACATCGTAACGTTTGGCGAAGCCATGATGATGCTGATCGCCGATCAGCCTGGCCCCATCGAAAATGCGCAGGCTTTTTACAAGCGCACGGCGGGAGCGGAAACCAATGTGGCCATCGGCCTGGCGCGTTTGGGGCTCAGGGTCGGCTGGGCGAGCCGATTGGGAGCCGACACAATGGGGCGCTATCTGCTGGCGGAAATGCAGCGTGAGGGCATCGATTGCTCACACGTGGTGTGCGATCCGCAACAGCGGACCGCTTTGCAATTCAAAGGCCGGGTTTCCGATGGCAGCGACCCTCCGGTCGAATACCATCGCAAAGGTTCGGCCGCAAGCCAGATGCAGCCAGAAGATATCGACGAGGCTTGGCTGTGCGGGGCTCGTCATTTGCATTCGACCGGTGTTTTCCCCGCGGTGTCGGGCAATTGTTTCGAAGTCAGCCGCAAGACCATGGCGCTTATGCGCGCCGCAGGCCGCACGATATCTTTCGATCCCAATCTTCGTCCTACATTGTGGTCTTCCACCGAACACATGCGTGCATCCATCAATGAGCTGGCGTTCGGCGCGCACTGGGTATTGCCTGGAATCGAAGAAGGACGCCTGCTGACGGGCTGCGATACGCCGCAAGCCGTGGCGCATTTTTATCGAACCCACGGCGTGGAACGGGTGGTGGTGAAGCTCGGCCCCGACGGCGCCTATTTCGACGGTCCGGATGGCCAGGGTTTTGTGCCGGGCTTTCCGGTTGAGAAGGTGGTCGACACAGTGGGAGCGGGCGACGGCTTTGCGGTAGGCGTGATCAGCGCCTTGCTGGAAGGCCGCGATATGCAAAGCGCGGTCAGGCGCGGCGCCTGGATCGGCGCGCGCGCCGTGCAGGTGCTGGGGGACACCGAAGGTTTGCCTTCGCGAGCCGAACTGGAGCAGGCGACCCTATGAGCCTGCCACGCAAGCGGGTGCTGGTATTCCGGGAGTTGCCCGCCGATCAGCTGGCCAGGATCCAGCGGCATCACGACGTTGTCGTTGCCAACCCGCGACAGCAGGAACAGGTCGAAGCCTTTCGCCATGCTCTGCCTTCGGCTCAGGGACTGATCGGCTCCAGCTATCGTATTGGCGCGGATTTGCTGGCATCGGCGCCAGTGCTGGAAGTCATTTCAAGCATTTCGGTGGGCGTGGACAATTATCCTTTGCCAGAGCTGCGCGCACGCGGTATTCGCCTGTGCCATACGCCGAATGTCTTGACCGAAACCACGGCTGATATGCTGTTTGCGCTGGTGCTGGGTACCAGCCGGCGTATTGCCGAACTGGCGCAGTACGTGCGGCGTGGAGATTGGAAAAAGAATATCGGGCCGGATCTGTTTGGCTGGGATGTGCATGGCAAGACCCTGGGCATTCTGGGTTTTGGCCGGATTGGCCAGGCATTGGCGCAGCGGGCCGCGCTGGGGTTCAATATGCGGGTGCTCTATCACACCCGGACGCCCGTTTTTTCGTCTTTGCCGGCGGGGCGCGTACGAGCCGCCGCGCTTTCCGAATTGCTTGAAGCCTCCGATTTTGTCGTGGTAGTGCTGCCCTTGAACGAACAGACGCGGGGAATGATAGGCCCTGGCGAATTCTCCGCCATGAAGCCAGGAGCCATCCTGATCAACGGCGCGCGCGGTCCGATAGTCCAGGAGCGGGCGCTTCTGGAGGCGCTTGACACAGGCTCTTTGCGTGCGGCCGGCCTGGATGTTTTCGACACCGAGCCCCTGCCTTTCGATTCGCCTTTGCGCACGCATCCAAAAGTGCTGGCCTTGCCGCATATCGGTTCGGCTACGCACGAAACCCGTTATGCCATGGCCGAGATGGCCACCAGCAATCTGTTGCTGGCCCTGGACGGCAAGGAGCCGCTGGCGGCTTTTCTATAAACCTGTCCGGCGGCTTTCGATTGCCCTGAACGTTCATCGTCGTAGCGGCGCACCATGCCAGGCAAGGATTGCGCCGATACTTTCAGATCATGGGCTTGCCGCAAGGCAAGAACTCGCCGCCGTACATATCGCCGACTAGGGAAGAGTCCCGGCTGACTACTCTGCCGCGCGAAAGCGTGAGGACGGGCCAGCCTTGAACTTCCATGCCCTGATACGGCGTGTAGTCGACATTATGATGCAACATTGCGTTATCGATGGTCACGCGACGCTTGGTGTCCCAAAGGACGATATCGGCATCGGCGCCGACCATGATGGAACCCTTGCGTGGATATAGTCCATACATTTTTGCCGGATTGGTTGCGGTGAGAGCGACGAATTGATGGATGTCGATACGGCCCGCCGCCACTCCGCCGGAAAACAGCAAGGGCAAGCGCGTCTCAAGGCCGGGGATCCCATTGGGAATATATTGAAAAGGCTGCTCCTCGCCGCCCGGCTTTTTACCGTGCGAATCATCGTAGCGGAAGGCGGCATGGTCTGATGAAAATATTGAAAAAACGTTGTGAGTCAATCCGCTCCAGACGGCATCCTGGTTTTGTTTGTCGCGGGGCGGGGGGCTGCAAACGCATTTTGCCCCCTGATAGCCGTCAGCATCCAGATCTTGTTCAGTGAGAAACAGATATTGCGGACAGGTTTCGGCATGGATGCGCAGTCCGCGCCCATGCGCCCAGCGTATTTGTTCGATGGCTTCGCGGCCCGATACATGCACAATAAGAATCGGCACTCCTGCCAGTTCGGAAAACGTGATGGCCCTGTGAGTGGCTTCGCGCTCAACCGCCATGGGTCGCGAACTGGCATGGAACTTCGGGGCAGTGTGGCCCTGGCCGGTCAGGCGCTCGGTCAGCCATGTGATGCAGTCGGAATTTTCGGCGTGGATCATGACCAGGGCGTCATGGGTACGGGCGACATCAAGCACTTTTAGGATCTCATGATCGCTCAGCTTGAGATCGTCGTAGGTCATGTAGATTTTGAATGAAGTGTAGCCCCCCTCGATCAGGCGGGGCAGCTCGTGCTGAAGGACTTCGGGCGTTGGGTCGGAGACGATGAGATGGAATGCGTAATCGATAGCCGCCTTGCCTGCAGCCCGCTCGTGATAGTCGTCGACCGCCGCCTGCAGTGAGCTTCCTTTGATTTGGGCCGCAAAAGGAATGACTGTGGTTGTCCCTCCGCAGGCCGCTGAACGAGTACCTGAAGAAAAATCGTCGGCCATGCGCAAGCCGTGCGGCATGGGCTGGTCCAAATGGCAATGTGCGTCTATGCCGCCCGGCAGCACCAGCAGGCCCGATGCGTCGATGGTTTCCGCTGCTGTGCCCAGGTTCAGGCCAAGCGCTGTAATCTTGCCCTGTACGATGCCGATGTCGCATTGGAAGCGGTCCGAGGCCGTTGCGACGTCCGCGTTGCGGATTATTAAGTCAAAGTCTGTGCTCATGGCTGATTTCTATCTTTATGCGACGTCGCTGAATAGACGGCCCCAGCCAGTTACCTGGCGCGTATCGAATCCCGCGATGCGCAACGATTTCCATACGACGGTGGCGATTGTGTCGTAGATGGGAATATCGACAAGAGCTTCAAGCTCGGGCACTAAATGGGCGGCTTTCAAATTCGTGCAAAAGGTAGTTATGGCTTGAGGATGTGAGGCCGCAATCTGGGTGACCATGGCCCGGATTTGTTCGCTGGTGACTTCTGAAAACGAGAAGTTGACGTGCAGGTTCAGATGGCGCTCCGCGATGCAGTTCAGGCCCGAGCGTTGGTAGTTTTCCACAATCTTTTCCTGGACCTCGGTAAGATAGGGAGTGGCCAGGCCGAATTCCTGCACGCCAGTCTTCTTGAAGATTTCATTCAAGGCCAGTACGGACGTGGTGGCCGGAATGCCGGTGATTTCGGTAATTCGCTGGCAAAGGCGTTGGTCGGCATCGAAGCCCAGCCAGCCTGAAGATGTGCCATTCCATGCGATGACGTCCACCTTCGCATCGGCCAGCAGCTTGGCGGCTTCCATTATTTTGCTGTCGTCGAATTGCCCCAGCGCCTGGTTGCGCAGGGAAATTTCAGTAACTGTAAAGCGCGCGAAGTGTGCGGATACCCCGGGCAGGCCCGATACCATGGCGCTGGTGATGGGCTCCAGTGCCGTATTCGACGACGGTGTCAGCATTCCCAGCAAAATACGTTTGGTCATTGTTGTCTCGTGATGAAAAGGCTATATGTCATTGCGCTTGAATATGGCGTCGAAGTCGGGCGGAGCCGGTTCGGTGCTGTCGAGGTCCAGGGTTTGTTCGATGTGCAGAAGATGATCCAGCATGCATTGCTGGGCGCCGGCGCTGTCGTGGGCTTCGATCAGGTCAACCAGGCTGCGATGCTCGTGGTGCGCGCAAGCCGGAGTGTTGGGTTTGTCGTAGAGCGTGATGATGAGGCAGGTCAGGGCGGTCAATTCGCGCATTATGCGCGGCAAGATGCTGTTTGCGACCATGTCCGCAATATGAATGTGGAACTCTCCGGATAATCTGATGATGCGGCGCAAGTCGTTGGCGTCTCTGGCTTCCTGTTCTTGCGCGACGTGCCGGCGCAGCGCGCGCACCTGGGCCGCGGTGTTTTGCTGTGCAAGCAGGGCGACCATGCCAGGTTCGATCAGGCGCCGGGTCGTGAACAGCTCTCGCGCTTCCTGCACCGTCGGGCGGGATATAAATGCGCCGCGATTCGGAATGAGCGTAACCACCTTTTCGTGCGCCAGGCGGCTCAATACCTGACGTATCCTGGCTCGACTTGCCCCGGTGACGTCGGTCAGGCGCTCTTCCGCCAATTTGGTGCCGGGGGCGAGCCGGCGCTCAAGAATGGCAATCTGGATGCGCCGATAGATTTCATCGTTTTCCATCTCGTGTTCTTTGGGCGAGTTGGAGTCACTAAACACTGCTGTGGCGGCAGAATTGTCCAATCCGCATCTCCTGAATAATTCAAAACAAGTTGCTTGGCGAGTGTCCAGGGTCCGGAATTTTGCGTAAACATCATTGCGCTGGATTGTGAACAATTTTTCCTGGATAGATTGATTATATACAGACGGCCGTGTATCTCCGATTGCTGCACACCTTGTCAAGCAAGGCTATGCGGCGGGAGGGTGGCCGTGTGCGAGCAATGCTTGCATGGCTGCCGACAGTCCTTGGTTGGGTTTATGCGGAGGAGGTGCAAAACTACCCCTATTGGCTAGCCCGGGCGCCAGGGAAATCAGTGTTTCGGCGTGCCGTACCGCACTGGATACTCCTTCTACCAAGGGCACGGGAATATCATTTCGTATGGTGCGCGCGAGACCTGCCAAAGGAGCGCCGGCCAGCACCAGTACGTCGGCTCCGTCTTCCTCGATCGCTTGCAGGCACAGCTCGCGCAACCGAGCCTCATGATCAGCCTGCACCGTGCCTATATCCCGCAAGGGCTGTTGCAGACAACGTATGCTGGCCAGCCTGCCGGCCAGTCCATTGGCTTGGACGCATTCCCGGTACCAGGCCGTGATCCGGTGCGAAATGGCGATGATCGAAAAGCGATTGCCCAGCATGCAGGCGCTCATGAGTGCGGCTTCCGTAAGCCCCATTACAGGGATGTCGACCGCTTCTCGGATACCCCATAAACCCGGATCTCCAAAGGCGGCGATCACGAGCGCGTCATAGTCGCCTGCGTGCTCGGCAGCCAGGTTGGCGGCTGCATACGCGCCTATCAATGACTCGAAGCGCGTTTCGATGTACGCCACGCCGAATGGCGCCGTTACGACGTCGATGTGAGTCGAGGCCGAAGCGGCCCGGCGGGCCTCGGCTTCAATCAGATTTGAAACGCTTTCGGAGGTATTGGGGTTGATCAGCAGGATGCGCATTGGATTATCCTTTGTACGGTATCGCGAACTCCGGGAGTTCCGGGGCTTGCGATACCTGTTTGCCGGTACAGCGTGGCCATGGCCGATTTCAGACAGGCAGTTTCTTGCTGTAGTCGATGAGCATGGTGGAGCAAATGAACAACCCTGCGCCCGCCGCTGCAAATACCATGAATGCCAGGAAAAATGAGCCGGTCGTCTGTACAATCAGGCCCACCAGAATTGGAACGCCCACGCCCGCTATATTGCCTCCCAGGTTCATCGCGCCGCCCAGAAAACCTACGGTATTGCGTGTACCAAGAATCGCCGGAATACACCAGTACAGGCCGCACCAGCGCAGGAAAAACAGGGTGGCTGAAAGCATGACAACCACGGCGACAGGGTCGGAGATCTGGGAAACGCTGAAGATCGAGATCGTGGCAAGAATAGACGCGATGCCGCACAGCGTGCGCATCACTTTGGCCTGGGAGGCGCCGGCGGCCCTCCATTTGTCCGCGAGCCATCCGCCAACCAGTTCGCCGATGAATCCGGCGAAGAACATAATGAACACGGCGCCGCCCATTTGCTTGATGTTCAGGCCCCGCACTTCGGACAGATAGCTGGGTATCCAGGTCAGCAGGCCGTAGAACAGCGTGTTGAAAAACATCCAGCCGAAAAACATGCCCCATACTGAGCGATATTTTAAAAAGTCCAGCATGCGGCCACTGACGACTTGCGGTTCCGAAGCTTGTTCTTGCATGTGGCTGGCTTCGATGTGATGGGCTTCGCTGTCATTGACACCAGGATGCTGGCGCGGATTGTTGCGGATGTAGTACCACGCCCATACCCCGGCGATCATGGTGCCCACGCCGGCAATGACAAAAGCCACGCGCCATGACTGAAAGATGGCAATCAGGAATGAGATCAGGATGGCGCCCAGGGCGGATCCGAGCGGGGCGCCGCCATCGAGCAGCGTAGCGCCGCGCCCGCGTTCATTCTGTGTCATCCAGATGGCATTGAGTTTGCCTCCGGCCGGATAGATCGGCGCTTCGGATGCGCCCAGGCCGAGCCGCGTCAGAAGCAGGACCACCCAGCCGGTCGATACAGCGGCGACTGCCTGGAAAAAGCCCCAGAAGAACGTTGCGGCGGCAATCACTCCGCGCGGCCCGTATTTGTCGGCAAGCATGCCCCCGGGGATTTGCATGAAGGCATAAGTCCAGAAAAAGGAGCTCAGCAGCAGGCCTTGTACCGCGGGACCAATATTGAATTCTTTGCCTATCAACGGCATGGCGACCGATATGGAAGCCCGGTCGACGTAATTGATGGTCACCAGAAAGAGCATTAAAAAGAATATTTTCCAACGCACGCGAGTCGGTGCGATGGCGATCGAGCCAACGCTATCTTTGAGTCGAGCTTCCATTGATTGTCTCCAATAGTTATGTTTTATTTATCTTGGTGAAATGATTTCATGAAGATAAATATCATTCCGATTATTTAGCTTCTTTTCGAGATATTGTTTATCGGGTGGCTTTATTGTCCACATTAAATATATTGATTGTCAACTATTAATAATTTATTGTGGACAATTTTTTGATGGGCTTTGGGCTGTGCGTTGCTGTGTTTGCTGTGTAGGCGGCGGTTAATTCTATAAAGACGCCGCAGGGTGGGCGGTGCTGTGCAGTCCGGCACGTCCAGCGGTCGGCTAGCTACGCTAGCCGACTACCCGGGTCTGCCTCGTCCAGGCGGGCGTCGGGCCAACTCACTACGCCGCTGGCGCGGCTCCGTTCAAACAGGGCCCGCCGAAGGCCCCCGCCTTCCCTTCGTCAGCACCCGGCGCTGGACTACCGCCGGACTACACAGCACCGCCCACCCTGCGGCTTGCGTTGAGGTAATGCATCGAGGTATACATTGGGGAAGCCGCGTTGAGCCAATCACAGGCTACGTTGAGGCGTCGGGCGCTTAGTAAATCCAGGGTTCGGCGCAGCGTGGTGTAGTGGCCACGCGATAGAGGCATGAGTGCGGGCGCGTTAATGGTTCTATGGGTGCAGGCCCATTAACGGTGGGTGCAAGCACATTGATGCCAGGCATGCCGTCTCCACACGCCGTCTATCCTTCCAGGCACACCGTTCTAGGCAATCGTTCTAGGCAGGCCGTAACGTGAGCCGTCTATCGGGGCTAGGGGTCAGGACCGGCGTAAGGCGTGCGCCGGATGCTACCGTAGGGAAGGCGGGGGCTTTCGGCGGGCCATGTTTGAGCGTAGCCGCGCCAGCGGCGTAGCGAGTTTGGCCCGACGCCCGCCTGGACGAGGTAGATCCGGATCAAGCACGCCGTGCCGGCCCTGACCCCAAGCCCCGATAGACGGCGTCTTTAAATACCAATACCCATCCATCAAAGAATGCCGTAAATATTTCGACCAAAAAGGCCCTGGGTATTAAAGCAGGCAGGCTTCTTTGGCGAGTCGCGTGATAAGGTCCCATTGTCCGTTGGCGATTGCCGATTCCGGTGTGAGCCATGATCCGCCCACGCATTCGACATTAGGCAAGGCGAGATAGCTCTTCGCGTTGCCGGCGTTGATGCCGCCGGTGGGACAAAACCGGATATCCGGCAGGGGACCATACAAGGCTTTCAGCAAAGCCATGCCACCAATTGCCTCGGCCGGGAACAGCTTTTGCACCATGAACCCCTCGTCCGCCGCAAACATGGACTCGGAAGGAGTCGCAATACCCGGCAAAAACGGCAGGCCCGAGTCGCGGGCCGCTTTGGCGATGTCGCGGGTCAGGCCCGGGCTGACGGCAAACTTCGCACCGGCGCTGACCGCCGCCTCGAATTGCCTGGTGTTGCGTATCGTACCGACGCCCACCAGCGCGTCGGGTACGGCATCGGCAATCAATCGTATGGCCTCGAGCGCGACGCTGGAGCGCAGAGTGATTTCGAGGCTGCGCACGCCGCCGGCCACCAGGGCCCGGGCCAGGGGGATGGCCGTATCGAGATCCTTGATGACGATGACCGGCATGACAGGGCTTTGCTGGAGCAATTCAATGGCATTCATAAGTGGTCCGGGTAAGAAATTAAACGGAATTGCCTATTTAAACATCTCGGCCATTGCCCAGTCCGGGTGCTGGAACAGGGAGGCCCCTTGTTCGGCGGCGCCGGCGTGGCCTCGCGCCGACGCAAACAGTTCGCGGCCAAAGCCGGTTTGATGGGCGCTGAGGTCGGGTTGTGCAAGCGGCCGTGTGGTCCAGTCGACGGGGCCGAGGACGTTGAGCTCGCCCGTATCGGCATCGACGCGCAGCATGTCGCCATTTTGAATGCGCGCGAGAGGCCCGCCTGCCAATGCTTCCGGTGTAACGTGTATGGCCGCGGGCACTTTGCCCGAGGCGCCCGACATGCGGCCGTCTGTAACCAGGGCTACCTTGTAGCCTTGCTCTTGCAGGACGGACAGGGTGGGGGTGAGTTTGTGCAGTTCGGGCATGCCATTGGCCCTGGGGCCCTGAAACCGGACCACGGCCACAAAATCGCGTGCCAGATCGCCCTTTTTATAGGCGGCAAGCAGCTCGTTCTGGTCGTGGAAGACGAGCGCGGGTGCTTCGATTACGCGATGTTCGGGCTTGACCGCGGACACCTTGATGACGGCGCGCCCCAAATTGCCGTTCAGAAGTTTCAAGCCGCCATCGGGGCTGAAAGGTTCATTGACCGGGCGTATAACGTTGCGATCCTGCGACTGGGCGACGACCGGGCGCCACTTCAGGGTTTCGCGGTCCAGATAGGGCTCGTGCGTATAGCGCCGCAAGCCAGGGCCGGAGACGGTCTTCACGTCTTCGTGCAAAAGCCCGGCGTCGAGCAGTTCGGCGATCACCAAACCTATGCCTCCGGCGGCATGAAAATGGTTGACGTCGGCCTGTCCGTTGGGATAGACGCGTGCCAGCAAGGGTACGATCGCCGAGAGTTCCGAGAAATCATCCCAATTGATGGCGATGCCGGCGGCTTGCGCAATGGCAACCAGATGCAGGGTGTGATTGGTGGAGCCTCCGGTCGCAAGCAGTCCGACTATGCCATTGACTATGGTTTTTTCGGAGATGACTTCGGCAACCGGGGTAAAAGACGATGTCTGGGCCGTGATTTGTATGGCTTGTTGCGCCGCGGCCCGGGTGAGGGCGTCGCGCAATGGCGTGTTGGGAGTGATGAATGCACTGCCCGGCAGGTGCAGGCCCATGACTTCCATGAGCATCTGGTTGGAGTTGGCGGTACCGTAAAACGTACAGGTGCCGGGCCCGTGATAGGACTGGCATTCTGACTCCAGCAATTCGGCTCGGCCGATTTTCCCTTGGGCGAAGAGCTGCCGGGTTTTGGATTTTTCGTCATTGGATATGCCGGTGGTCATGGGGCCGCCCGGTATGAATATGGCAGGGATGTGTCCGAAGCTGAGCGCGCCAATAAGCAGCCCCGGTACGATTTTGTCGCATACTCCCAGATAGACTGCGGCGTCGAACATTTGATGGCTCAGAGCGATGGCTGTCGCCATGGCGATGACGTCCCGGGAAAACAGGCTGAGTTCCATGCCGGTCTGTCCCTGGGTGACGCCGTCGCACATGGCGGGGACGCCTCCGGCGAATTGTGCCGTCGCGCCCAGTTCGAGCGCCGCCTGCTTGATGATGGCGGGGAAGGCAGCCAAGGGCTGGTGCGCCGACAGCATGTCGTTGTAGGAAGAGACGATGGCCAGGTTGGGTTTGGATATTTCCTTGAGCAGGCCTTTTTCCCTGGCCGGCATGGCCGCGAAGGCGTGGGCGAGGTTGGTGCAGCCAAGCTGGCTGCGTTCCACTTTCTTGCCGTATGCGGCTTGCGTCCGTTTTAAATAGAGCTCGCGCGGTTTGCGGCTGCGCTCGGCGATTCGTTCGGTAACGGCGTGCACAACGGGGTTCAATGCCATGGAAGAGTCCTGATTGAAGATAGGCTTGTGTAAAGCTCTCAAGCAATCATTTTATTGTAATTTTGCTACATATAAAAATCAATGCCTCTGACGGAGGAAAATCAGGTTATTGGCGACGCCAGGTTTTTATTTTAATGGCATATTGAGATATTTATATTGTTTCCTGGCGCAAGGGTGATTAGCAAAAGGGTCGAAGCGGAGTTATTGTTTTTGGAAGTTTTTGATATTTATATTATGTAATTTCATTACATTAAAGGAGGCCAATTACTGTCCGTAACGCACCAATGAGCGTTTGCACCGGGGGAGTCGGAATGGTGTCGCTGCGCTGGATAAGGCCTATCGGTTCCTCGGTGCCGGACATATCCAGGGGCAGGGTATGCAGGCGGCTCTGCCGCAAATCGCCGCGCACGGCAATTTCGGGAACAAACCACACGATATTGTCATTGTTCAGGGTCATGGCCCGCCCTAGCGATACGGACAGTATTTCAGAGTAATCGGCCAGTGCGCCGAGCCCGTGCGATAGCAGAAAACTGTCGGCCATATGGCGAATAATGGTTCCGCGCGGCGGCAGGATTACGTGAAAGTCGATCAGATCCGAGGCCGCGACTGACGCCAATCCAAGCAAAGGGTGCCGATCGCGCACCACAATCGCCAGGGGGGCAGCGAAAAGATATTCGAAGGCCAGGCCGGCCATTGCCGATGGATCGGACACCCGGCCTATCAGCAGTTCCACCTGTTGTGTTTTGAGCATGGCCAGCAGTTGCTGGTTCAAGCCGGTGTGAACCTGCACGACCATGCCCGGCCATTCCTGGCGAAAGGATTTGAGCACGGGCGGCATAAGGTGGGCGGCAAGGGTTGGCAGTATCGCGATATCGACAGTGCCTCCCGCAGCCCCATGATTCCTGGAAAGCAGGTCCAGGCCCTGGCGCAGGGCGCTTACACTGGCGTTGGCATGGCGCAGGAAAACTTCGGCCTGCGAAGTTGGGCGGGCTCCGTTGCGGCCGCGTTCGAAGAGACGCACGCCCAGAATGTTTTCCATCTCGGCTATGGACTTGGACATGGCCGGCTGGGTTACGGACAGCGCGTCCGCCGCTTTCTGCAGACTGCCATGCTGCGCCACTGCAAGCAGGCAATGCAAATGACGCAGTTTGATACGGGCATCCAGTTTGTTATTTTCCATAACTATTAATTATGTAATACCTGAAAAATTGTCAATATATATATCTTCTGGTTAAGTATATAGTGTGCCGAATCCCAATTGATGGCTATGCCGCCGATTTGTCTCAGACGGAGCAAAAATGACCGCAAATACACTGCTGAACCCCCGCGACTGGGGCGCGCATCCCAAGCTTATCGATCCAGGCTATAAGTCGTCGCTCTTGCGCGGCCCGACCCAGGCATTGCTGCCCATCAAAACCGCCATGCAGAATCTGCGCGCGCCCGTGTATGGCCATGAGCTCATTGGCGAGCTCGATAACGATTTGACCCGCAATGCGCGTCGCAATGGCGAACCGTTGGGCGAGCGCATCATCGTTACAGGCCGGGTTCTCGATGAAAATGGCAGGCCGGTGCCCAATACCCTGCTCGAAATATGGCAGGCGAACTCCACAGGACGCTATGTGCATAAAGTCGATCGGCACGACGCACCCCTGGATCCCAATTTCCTGGGGGCGGGCCGTACACTGACCGACGATGAAGGCCGCTACCGTTTCCTGACGATCAAGCCAGGCGCTTATCCCTGGGGCAATCATCCGAACGCCTGGCGCCCCAACCATATTCATTTTTCGCTGTTCGGTGCTTATTTTGCTACGCGCCTGGTGACCCAGATGTATTTCCCGGGAGATCCATTGCTGCAGTACGATCCGATCTATCAAGGCGTTCCGGAAGGCGCACGTGAACGCCTGGTATCGCGCTTCACCCTGGATGCGACCGAAGCGGACTTCGCGCTGGGCTACGAGTTCGATATTGTGCTGCGCGGCACTCGTGAAACTCCGATGGAGAAATCGCCGTCATGAAACTCAAGCAAACTCCTTCGCAAACGGTAGGGCCTTTTTTCGCCTACGGGCTGACGCCGAAACAATACAGCTATGATTTTCCCAATGCGTTCACGCCTGATATCGCCGGAGACCAGGCCCGGGGTGAGCACATCATGCTGGCCGGCCGCGTGTTCGACGGCGCAGGCAAAGTCGTCAATGATGCCTTGCTGGAGATCTTCCAGGCCGATGCCGATGGCCGATATGCCGAATCCGCCGCGCAGATTGGCGCTTCGGGGTTCACGGGTTTCGGCCGCGTAGGCACCGGGACGGATCCCGATAGCCGTTATATAGTCCAGACGGTGAAGCCGGGCGCCACCGACGGTGCGGCACCACACATGGATGTGATCCTGACCATGCGCGGCATGCTCAATCATTTGTTTACGCGTATTTATTTCGACGACGAAACCGCTGCCAATGCCGAAGATCCGATATTGCAATCGGTGCCGGCCGAACGCCGCAATACTTTGCTGGCCAGGCGGCAAGTCCTGGATGGGCGTGTAATCTATCACTTTGATTTTTATATGCAGGGAGCGCAAGAGACGGTATTTTTCGATCTCTGAGCGCTTGTGTGGCCTGGGGAGCATGGGCCCGTCCATCCGTCCCTGGCCTTTGTCTATTAATGAATGGAGCGGGCCACATGTCCGGTTCGCTCTTGTCTGCTGGAGCTTCGCATTCATGGAACTGCTCGATTCATTGCTTCGTCCGACCGCCAGTCGCGCGTGTTTCAGCGCGTCGGCCACATTGCAGGGCATGCTCGATTTCGAGGCGGCCCTGGCCGAGGCCCAGGCAGACAGCGGAGTCATTCCAATCGAGGCCGTCGATCCGATCCGGCAGGCATGCCGGGCCGAACGCTTCGATCCCTCGCAAATCGCCGCCGAAGCCGCGCGGGCGGGTAATCTGGCGATTCCTCTGATCAAGCATCTTACTGCCGCGGTCAAGTCGCAGAATCCCGACGCCGCGCGGTTCGTGCATTGGGGGGCGACCAGCCAGGATGTCATCGATACCGGCCTGGTGTTGCAATTGAAAGGCGCGCTGCGGCTTATCGAGGCCGATCTGGACCGCCTGATTGCCGCATTGGCCTCGCAAGCCGCAGCGCATCGCGATACGGTCATGATAGGCCGCACATGGCTGCAGCATGCCTTGCCGGTTACTTTCGGATTGAAATTGGCGGGGTCGCTCGATGCCTTGCTGCGCCAGCGCGCGCAGTTGCAGGCCCTGAAGCCGGGAATGCTTAGCCTGCAGTTTGGCGGGGCGGCCGGAACTCTGGCATCCTTGCGCGACAAGGGGCCGCAGGTGGCGCGCAGGCTTGCCACAATCCTGGCGCTGGCCGAGCCCGATTTGCCTTGGCACAGCCAGCGCGATCGCATTGCCGGCGCCGCCGCCTTTTTCGGCACGCTTACCGGCACATTGGGCAAGCTGGCGCGCGATATTTCGCTGATGGCCCAGACTGAAATCGCCGAACTCGCCGAAGCCGCGGGCGAAGGCCGCGGCGGCTCATCCACCATGCCTCACAAGCACAACCCAGTGGCTTGCGCCGCCATTCTTTGTGCCGCCCAGCGCACACCGCAATTGGTGGCGACGATCATGGCGGCCATGATCCAGGAACACGAGCGCGGCCTGGGAGGCTGGCACGCCGAGTGGGAGACCTTGCCCGAACTGGTGCTGCTGTGCGGCGGCGCCTTGGCCACGAGCGCCGGCCTGATCGAAGGGCTCGAGGTGTTTCCCGACCGGATGCAAGGCAATCTGAAGGCCACGCATGGCCTGATCATGGCGGAGGCCGTCACCATGGCCTTGGGCGAAACACTGGGCCGCATGGAGGCCCATAAACTGGTTGAGCAAAAATGCCGCGAGGCTGTGGCGGCGGGCGCTGATTTGCAACAGGTTCTGGCCGGCGACGAGCGCATTGCGGCGATCCTGTCGCGCGAAGCGCTGGCGAAGCTGATGGCGCCGGAAAACTATACCGGTGCCGCGGCGGTTTTTGTCGATAGGGTGCTGGAGCGGGCGCGCGTCGGGATTTGATTGGTTGTCTTTGCGGGGCAGGCCCAATGCCTGAGCCGGCTGCCGCCCGCTTTGCTTCTAGACGGCAGGGCTTGCCTGTTGCGCCTGGCAACCATACACGCCTTTGACCAGCTCTATATGTTTTTCCTTGATATGGGACGCAGGCTGCGCCGACCAGATCAGGCTGCAGACCGATTTGTGGTCATGCTCGAACGGCAGGAACCGTATGCCCGACAGGCCGCTGCGCGACAGGCATTCCGGAACGATCGATACTCCCATTCCCTGCGACACCAGCGATGCAACGCTCAGCCAGTGCCGCGCTTCGTTTTTCACTTTGGGGAAAAAGCCGGCGTGCAGGCACATGGACAGCAGGGTTTCATAATAGCTGGGAGAAAATGACCGGGAAAAGAAAATGAAGTCGTCCTGCGCCAACTCGTTCAGATCGATATAGGCCTCGCCGGCCAGTGGATGAGTGTCCGGCAGGCAGATGGCAAACGGCTCGGATACCAGATCGAGACGGGACATGGTGGCGGGCACGGGGTTGGCATGGATGAAGCCCAGGTCCAGCCCGCCGTGCTCGATCAGTTCGATTTGTTCCGCGGAGTTCAATTCGAGCAGTACATGTTCGATGTCGGGATAATGCCTTTGGAACAGTTTCAGCACGTCGGATAAGCGTCGATACAGCATGGAGCCGACAAAGCCTATTTTGATTTGCCCGTGCAGGCCGGCGTCGATGCGTTGAATCAGTTTCTGGACATCGGCATTCTTGCGCAGCAGGAACAATGCTTCGTTGTACAAGACCCGGCCCGCGGCGGTGAGTTCCACCTGACGGCTGGTGCGGACCAGCAATTGGACCTGGATGGCTTCTTCCAGTTGCTTGATGGCATAGCTCAAAGGCGGCTGCGAAATATGCAGGCGCCTGGCCGCGCGGCTGAAGTTCAACTCTTCGGCCACGGCGACAAAGTAGCGCAATAGGCGGGGATCCAGATCCATGAGAAGCTTCTATACTTTTTTTGTATTGATCTAAATAAATATAGTATTTGTTTATATTAATACCGAATCTTAAGATTTGAGTCACTTTATTTTGTGTGGCTCATCATGGTACGCGAACCTTCTGCGGCAAGCGCAACGCTGAATATCCCGGATTCCCGCGGGATCAATCTGTTTCGGGTGGACCCCTATGCCCGCCCCATGCTGGAAAAATACCTGCCGCCGGATTTGTACGCCCATTTGCTGCCGCACTTTGACGAGTTGGGCCGTCTGGCTGGCTCCTCGCTGGACGAACTGGCTGCGATCGCCGATAAAAATCCGCCTGAATTGTCGGTGCGCAGCCGTGCGGGAATCGATGAGTCGCGGCTTTCCAAGCATCCCGCTTATGTCGAGCTGGAAAAAATGGCGTACGGGAAACTCGGCCTGGCAGCCATGTCCCATCGGTCTGGAGTGCTGGGCTGGGGAGCGCCCATGCCGCCTGTGGCCAAATACGCCCTGACATATCTGTTCGTGCAGGCCGAATTTGGCCTGTGCTGTCCGGTCAGCATGACGGATTCCCTGGCCCGCACGCTGCGCAAATTCGGCGAGCCAGGGCTGGTGGATAAAATCCTGCCGCAGGTCACGGCCCTGGATTTCGACGAATTGCGTCAGGGTGCGATGTTCATGACCGAGCAGGCGGCGGGTTCGGATATCAGTGCGACCCAGACACAGGCTGAATTGCAGCCCGATGGCCGTTGGCGGTTGTTCGGCGATAAGTGGTTCTGCTCGAATCCGGACGCCGGTTTCGCCATGGTGCTGGCTCGCAGCGAGGCCAAAGAGGGCCTGGCGGGTGTATCGCTTTTCTTGCTGCCCAGGGACCTGCCCGAGGGCGGGCATAACCACTATCGTATTTTGCGTTTGAAAGACAAGCTGGGCACCCGGTCGATGGCCAGCGGCGAGATCCGCCTCGAGGGCGCGTATGCCTGGCTGATTGGCGAACCGGGCCGCGGCTTTCAGCAAATGGCCGATATGGTCAACAATTCGCGCCTGTCCAATGGCATGCGGGCGGCTGGCTTGATGCGGCGGGCAGTCAGCGAGGCTATGTTCGTGGCCGAAAATCGCCTGGCCTTCGGCAAACGCCTGGTCGACATGCCTTTGATGCAAAAGCAGTTGCTCAAGATGACCCTGCTGGCCGAGCAAGCGCGTTCTTTTGTGTTCCAGACTGCCCAGGCCCTGGAGCAGTCCGATCGCGGCGATGAGCAGGCCAGGACCCTGGTCCGGATCATGACCCCGTTGATCAAGTTCCGTGCCTGCCGCGACGCCAGGAAAGTGACCGGCGATGGCATGGAAGTGCGAGGCGGTTGCGGTTACATAGAAGAATGGGTCGAGTCGCGCCTGGTGCGCGATGCCCATCTGGGCTCGATATGGGAAGGCACCAGCAATATTGTGGCCCTCGATGTGTTGCGGGCCATACAGAAAAACAATTGTCTTGCGGCTCTCAGGCTGCACGTGGACAGCCTTTTGGCCGAAGGCGCGGCTTGCCCCGAGCCCCTGGCGGCCCTGCAGCAAGACAGTCTGGAAAAAGCTTATCGGCTGGCCGAGAAAGCATCGCAGGAAGGCCGCTCGGATCTGGCCCGGCAGGCGGCGTCCGTCTTGTATCACGTGGTGTCCATGGCGGCCATGCGCAGCGAGGCCAGGCATGACGGCATGCAGGCTCGCAATGAATTGGCGAATCTGGTGCTGCTGCACAGGCTGGCTCCCCGCGATCCTTGCGCGGCTGAAGAATTCCCCGTCGATTATGGCGCAGTCCTGAATCCGGCGTCCTGATGGCGGTCCGCATTCCTTGCACGAATGAAGCATTCTTTTTATATAAAGCAATAGGAGACATGATGAACAAATTTTTTTCGGTTCTGCTGATTGGAGCCGCCACATTATGCGGATCCGTTCCCGCCTTGGCGAGCGACAGCTATCCCTCGCAGCCCATCAAACTGATCGTGCCGTTTCCACCCGGCGGACCCACCGATGCGTTGGCGCGCAGGCTGGCCCAGGGCTTGAGCAAGCCGCTGGGGCAGTCGGTCATCGTCGAGAACAAATCCGGCGCGGGCGGCAATATCGGATCGGACTATGTGGCCCAGGCCAAGCCCGACGGCTACACTTTGCTGTTCGGCACCTCCGGACCGCTGGCCATCAATATCAGTCTGTACAAGAAATTGCGCTATGACCCGCGCACCAGCTTTGCCCCCATTATTCGCATTGGTCATTTGCCCAATATCCTGGTCCTGAATCCCAAGGTGCCTGCCAAGAATCTGCAAGAGCTGATTGCCTATGCCAAACAGAATCCGGACAAGCTGACCTATGCGTCGTCGGGCAACGGCGCCTCATCGCATCTGGCTGGCGTCCTGTTCAATAAAATGGCGGGCACTCATATTTTGCACATTCCCTACAAGGGAACCGGGCCCGCCCTGAACGATTTGCTGGGCGGACAGGTGACCATGTCGTTTACCGACATCCTGACCGCGCTGCCCCATGTGAAGAATGGCACGCTGCGTGCAATCGGACTGGCCAGCGCGCAGCGCTCGGCCGCCTTGCCGGATCTGCCTACGCTTAGCGAGGAAGGCTTGACGGGCTACGATGTCAGCGTGTTCTTCGGCATAGTCGCGCCCAAGGGGACGCCCGAGCCCGTTGTCCAGAAGTTGAATCAGGCCTTTATCCAGGCCATGGCCGAGCCTGAGGTTAAAAGCACCTTGGTCAGCCAGGGCATTGTGGAAGCCGACGACAAGACTCCACAGGGCTTGGCGACATTCATCGATCAGCAGGTTCCCAAATGGGCCGAGCTGATCCATAGCGCGCATATTTCCCTGGATTGAGCATGGCACAGTCAAAACAGGATAACGGCGGGGCACTGAGCGGTTGCAAAGTAATCGATTTGTCGCGGGTGCTTGGCGGGCCCTATTGCACCCAGATCCTGGGCGATCATGGTGCCGAGGTATTCAAGATCGAGCCGCCTTCGGGCGACGAGACCCGCGCCTGGGGCCCCCCGTTCCTGGATGGCACCGCTTCGTATTTTCTGGGCGTGAACCGCAATAAATATGGGCTGTCGCTGGATTTGTCCCAGCCCGACGGGCAAGCTTTCCTGAGGACCCTGCTGCAGGATGCCGATGTGCTGGTGGAAAATTTCAAGCCGGGCACGCTGGAAAAGTGGGGCCTGGGTACGGATGCGCTGCAAAAACAGTTTCCGCGCCTGGTTCATTGCCGCATCAGCGGCTTTGGGGCGGATGGCCCGCTGGGCGGCTTGCCCGGCTACGATGCCTGCGCCCAGGCCATGTGCGGCCTGATGAGCGTCAACGGCGAGGGCGATGGGGCGCCCACGCGTGTCGGCCTGCCTGTGGTCGATATGGTGACCGGCCTGAACGCGGCGCTGGCGATTCTCCTGGCCATCAACGAGCGCCAGCGCAGCGGCAAGGGCCAGTTCCTGGATATCACCTTGTTCGATTGCGCCATTTCGCTCTTGCATCCTCATGCCGCCAACTATTTTTTGAGCGGGAAAATCCCGCAGCGTACCGGCAATGCGCATCCGAATATCGCGCCATATGAATCATTTCCGACCCGGGATGGGGAAATTTTCCTGGCTGTCGGCAACAATCGCCAGTTTGAACTGCTGTCCAGGGTTCTCGAGCAGCCCTCGCTGGCCAGTGATGAACGGTTCCAGTCGAACGCCGATCGCCTGAAGAACCGGCAGGCGCTGCACATGCTTCTGACGGGCTTTCTCAAGGAACACACCGCTTCGGACCTGGCGCAAACCTTGCTCAAGGCCGGTGTTCCGGCCGCGCCGGTGCTCAATGTGGGTGAGCTTCTGAATCATCCGCATACCCGCCACCGGGGCATGGTCATAGAAGAAGGCGCATACCGCGCCATTGCCTCGCCCATCAAGCTGTCCCGCACGCCCGCGACCTTAAGGCTTCTGCCGCCCTCGTTCGGCCAGCACAACGGTGAAATCTCCAAGATCTGATTGCAGGCTTGGTCAGCTGGCCCGGTAAGCGGCCAGGGCCACCATGGCCCAGGCCACGATAAAGGCCAATCCGCCAAGAGGGGTAATGGCGCCCAGCCATTTGACGCCGCTGATGGCCAATATATAAAGGCTGCCGCTGAACACCACGACGCCGACAAACATCAGTAATCCGGCGTTGCTGAGCAAAGGCGAACCGAAGCGCGCTCCCAGGCTGGCTATTGCCAGCATGCCCAGGCCATGCACCAACTGATACAGCACAGCCGTGTGCCAGACCGCAAGCATCTCGGGCGCGAGGACGCGCTTCAAGCCATGGGCGCCGAAAGCGCCTGCCGCTACGCCAAGGAGCAAAGTAAGGGCGGCCATGACAACAAGTTGTCGGTCGGTCATGTTTGAGTTCTCCTGGAACGATGTATTGGCCTGTAGTGTATATCCGGGAAGGCCCTGTCGCTCCTTGCCGTCCGCTGGCTTGGTGATATGATGAATTCGTTCATGCCGCCAGTTTTTTTACTCGAATTCCCAGCATCCGACCAGAAGGCCGCAACACTATGACCAGCGATGACGCGATTTCAGGCCCAAGCGAACAGCAGACCTTTCATGGGGGTGAAATTCCCGACCCGGATTCCGCATTGGCTTCGCACGATGGTGCGGAGATCGGCGGCACCTGGAAATCGGTCGTAGCGTCGGTGCTGTATCACAAGGGCCGGACCCCGGTAGATGTACCAATCGACCAGATCGAGCGCTATGCGGGTAAAGAACAGCATCTGCTGTGGATAGGCTTGAAAGACCCGGAGCCTGAGTTGATCGCGCAGTTGGGGGCCAAGCTGGGCTTTCCGAGAAAGGCCGTGGAAGAGATCAACGAGGTGCATCGGCGCGCAAAGATCATCGAGTATGGAGTATTGACCCAGGTTGTGGCGATTACGGTCGAAGTCGACACTATGCGCCCCGCTTTCGGCGAAACCCAGATTCTGATCGGCAAGGGTTTTCTGGTGACGGTGCGGCGGGGCGCAACGGCATCGCACCGGGAACTACGCGAGCATCTCGAGAATTCGCCCGAATTCCTGGATCGGGGCAGCGACTATATTGCATCGACTTTGCTGGATTTTTTGGCCGACCGCTACGTGATTGCCGCGTCCAAGCTCGAAACCGGCATCGAAGCCGTCGAGCAGAAGTTCCTGTTGCGCGGTTTTCACGACACCGATGTGCGCCGCTTGTATCGGCAGCGCCGGGATTTATTGCGCATCCATGTGGCTATTTCCCCCCTGGTTGAAATTTGCCGGCGCCTGTCGCGGGTCGAAATGGGAAATATCGACGAGAACTGTCGCGGCTACTTTGGCGAAGTCGCCGACCGTGTGCAGCGTGTCGACGAACTCGTCAATAGTCTGCGCGAGGCCCTGGCGTTCGCATTCGAGGCAAGCCTGATGATAGGGCAGTCGCAGCAAACCGACATTACCAAAAAATTGGCGGCGTGGGCCGCCATTTTGGCGGTGCCCACGGCCGTCGCGGGTGTCTACGGCATGAATTTCAAAGTCATGCCGGAGCTGTCGTGGACCTATGGGTATCCCGCCGTCATGGCGCTTACCGCAGCGGCATGCGGATTTCTTTACTGGAAGTTTAAAAAGACCGGATGGCTGTAGGGCCGGCTTCAATCAGCGAGGTGGCGTCATGAGCGGCATAACGCATGAGGTAAGGAATCAGGTTCCCGAATTAAGCGATTACAACGTGTACCTGAGCGATCTTGCCTTGCAGGAAGCGGTAAAGCGGGATGGGGCACAGTGGCACGACGAGGCGCTGCGCCACTACGGTGCGCGGCTCGGTTCGAAAGAAACCCTCGCATGGGCTCACGATGCCAATCGCCACAAACCCGAGCTTGAGGCCTTTGACCGATGCGGCCTGCGGGTCGATCGCGTTCATTTTCATCCGGACTGGCATCGCATTATGCGCATGGCATTTCTTCAAGGCATGCATTCGAGTGCCTGGTCCGATCCCAAGCCCGGCGCCCAGGCGGCGCGGGCGGCGACTTATCTGCTTCACGGCCAGGTCGAGGCGGGATCTTTGTGCCCCGTTACCATGACCTCGGCGGCGATTCCGGTATTGCGCGAGGAGTCCTGGTTCGATTCCATATCGCCCCTGCTGTATTCGCCGCAGTACGACGAGCGGGATCTTCCACTGTCTTTCAAAACCAGCATGACGATCGGCATGGGCATGACCGAGAAGCAAGGCGGCTCCGATTTGCGCAGCAATGCCACCAGAGCGCTGCCGGTCGGCGCAGCGGGGCGCGGGGCGGAATATCGCCTGCTCGGCCACAAGTGGTTTTTTTCCTCGCCCGCTTCCGATGCGCATCTGGTTCTGGCCAGGCATGAAGATCGGCTTTCGTGCTTTTACGTACCGCGCTGGTGCGCCGACGGCAGCAAAAACCAGGTGCATATACAGCGCCTGAAAAACAAGATGGGCAATCTTTCCAATGCCAGTGGCGAAGTGGAATTCAACGACGCTTCGGCCATTATGGTGGGTGAAGAGGGGCGCGGCATCGCCACGCTCCTGACCATGGCTTCCTACACGCGTCTGGATTGCATTCTGGGCAGCACGGCACTGATCAGGCAGTCGCTGGTGCAGGCCTTGCATCATGCCCGGCATCGCCAGGCGTTTGGCCGCGCATTGATCGACCAGGAACTGATGCAAGCGGTGCTGACCGATCTGGTTCTTGAGAGCGAGGCCGCCACAGTGCTGGCCATGCGCCTGGCACACGCGTTCGACGCCGGCGGTGATCTGCTCGATCGGGCATACCGCCGCATTTTGACCCCTGCGGCCAAGTTCTGGGTGTGCAAGCGCGCCATAGCCGTGGCGGCTGAATGCATGGAAGTGTGGGGCGGCAATGGTTATATCGAAGACGGGCCCATGCCGCGCTTGCTGCGCGAGGCTCCGGTCAATTCGATCTGGGAGGGTTCGGGCAATGTCATATGCCTGGATGTGTTGCGTGCCATGAAAAGCCATCCCGATCTGGCGCAGGCTTTGGCCCAGACACTGTCGCACGACTGCGCCGACGAGCCTTTGCTGGCCGATAGCGCCCGCGGCTTGATATCATTGCTCTCAGGCAAAGGGGAAACTCTCGAATCGGCCGGTCGTCTTGTGGCCCAGGAACTGGTGTTGCTGGTACAGGCCTGCCTTTTGCGGCGGCATGCGCCGCAGGCGCTGGCCGATGCGTTCATTCTCACGCGTTTCGGCGGGCGCGGCGGGCGTGTGTTTGGGGTTTCGCAACGCCCGGCCCCGAGTCTGCTGGAGCGCGCCTGGCCTATGTAGCAAACACCGGCCCCGTGGCCGGTTCGGTTTGCAGGGCAAAAAACCGTGTTTCA
Source organism: Paralcaligenes ginsengisoli (assembly GCF_054781135.1). Lineage (NCBI taxonomy): Bacteria > Pseudomonadati > Pseudomonadota > Betaproteobacteria > Burkholderiales > Alcaligenaceae > Paralcaligenes > Paralcaligenes ginsengisoli. The sequence goes on along the minus strand of NZ_BAAGUZ010000007.1, from coordinate 26,151 downwards.
GGGTGGGGCATCTGTAAAATCATGATCGGCATTTTCTGTATAGTGAGGCGTTTTCGAGGCGTGCATGAATAGCTTTTTAAATATATTGGTGCGCAGATTGGTGACCATGGCATTTTCGAACCGGCGCTCGAAGATGCTTACGTTCATCATGGCGGTGATTCTTGCCGCATTGGGAACATTCAACATCCTGAACAAGCCGGCGGCAACGGCGCGCCCCGTCCAGCACGAGGCGCCCGGCGAAAACTATGCGCTCGCGGGCAGGGTGGTGCGGGTGGCCGACGGCGATACATTCACTCTGCTTGTCGACGGCCGCCAGCAGCGTATACGCATGGCCAGCATCGACGCCCCCGAAACCACCAAGGACAGCCAACAGCCGGGCCAGCCCATGGCTCAGGCATCGAAAAAGTCGCTGGCCGACATGATTGCCGGCCAGACCCTCAGCCTGATCTGCTTTGAACACGATCAATTCGGCCGCAATGTCTGCGATGTCCCCCTGGGCGACGGCAGCACGGCAAACCAGAAACAGGTCGCGGCGGGCATGGCTTGGGCAAATATGGAGGGCCGGGGCAAGTATATGCGCGACGCCAAAATTCCGGAGCTCGAGCAGCACGCCAGGCAGGCAAAGCTCGGCCTGTGGCAGGAACCCAACCCGATCCGTCCCTGGGTGTGGCGTTATCAATGCTGGAAAAAAGGCCAGTGCTAGCCCCACCGCAAGGCGCCGGCCGCTATGTGCTGGTACTCCTGGCGGGCCTATTGCTGGCGGGCTGCGGCCGTGAACCCGTCAACAGCCCCTATGCACAAGGTGCCACACAGGAAAATACTCTGTACACGGCTTTTACCCAGCGTTCCCCCAAGTACCTGGATCCGGCCAGCTCATACTCGACCGATGAAACCCCGTTTACGTATTCCATTTACGAGCCCTTGTATGGCTACGAATATCTGCAGCGGCCGTATGAATTGGCTCCGCGCGCCGCAGTTGCCGTCGCGCAGCCGTTTTATCTGGATCAGGCCGGCCAACGCCTGCCGGAACAGGCGCCTGGAACTTCGGTGGCCGTCAGCGTATACGACATCAAGATCAAGCCCGGCATCCTGTTCCAGCCGCATCCCGCTTTCGCAAAAGAAAAATCAGGGCAATACAGCTATTGGCCTTTGGCCGCGGGAGCCCTGGATGGCAAGTTTTCAATCGGCGATTTCAAGAAAACCGGCACGCGGGAACTTACGGCCGACGATTACGTTTATGCCTTTCGCCGTCTTGCGAGTCCCCGCGTAGTCTCGCCCATCTATGCCGTCATGGCCGAGCATGTAGTGGGAATGCGCGCATACGGCGAACGGCTCAAGGCCCAGGACCAGGCCTTGCGTGCCCAGCGCCCGGCCGGCTCGGCGCTGCCCTGGCTGGATTTGCGCCAGCAAGGCTTCGATGGAGTACAGGCGCTCGATGCGCATACTTTGCGCATCAAGGTCGTGGGCAAGTATCCGCAATTCAAGTATTGGCTGGCCATGACCTTTACGGCCCCGGTACCCTGGGAGGCGGACCGTTTTTATCAGCAGCCGGGCATGGCGCAGCATAATTTGTCGCTGAATACCTGGCCGGTGGGTACCGGACCCTATATGTTGACGGAGTCGATTCCAAACCGGCGCCATGTGCTGTCGCGCAATCCGAATTTTCACGGCGAGCCTTATCCCTGCAAAGGCGAGGCGTCGGATCGCGCCGCCGGCTTGCTTGCCGATTGCGGCAAGCCTACTCCGTTTATCGACAAAATCGTGTTTACCCTGGAAAAGGAAAGTATTCCCCTGATGGGCAAGTTTATCCAGGGCTATTACGATGTGCCGCAAGTCGGCGCCGGCGACATAGGTGTGGCCATGCGAGTGGCCGCCGGCGATTCGGCCGAAAAAGCGTCTTTGTACAAAGACCATGGCATACAGTTGCAGGCATCGACCGAAGCGCAGATTTTTTATTTTGGCTTCAACTGGCTCGATCCTGTCGTGGGCCAGGGCGACATTCCGGAGCGGCAGGAAAAAAATCGCAAACTCAGGCAGGCAATCAGTATTGCCTTCAATTGGGAGCAATACGTTTCGATTTTCCAGAACGACCAGGCCCAGGTGGCGTATGGCCCGATCCCTCCTGGAATCCTGGGCTACCAGGCCCTGCCTGAAGGGATCGATCCTTATGTCTACACTCTCAAGGACGGGCATGCCGTGCGCAAGCCTCTGGAGGCGGCCAAGCAACTGCTGGCCCAGGCCGGCTATCCGGGCGGGCGCGACGCCAAGACTGGAGCGCCGCTCATCCTGCACTTCGATTCGGCTGCCGGCATGGGTTCGAACGCCACGCTGGATTGGATGCGCCGGCAACTGGATGCCCTGGGTATACAGCTCGAAGTGCGAGCGACCGACTACAACCGCTTCCAGGACAAAATGCGCAACGGAACCGCCCAGATGTTCATGTGGGGCTGGGTAGCCGACTATCCGGACGCGGAGAATTTTCTGTTTCTTCTGTACGGGCCCAACGCCAAGGCATCGAAGGGCGGAGAAAATGCCTCCAATTATCACAGCGCCGAATTCGACCGCCTGTTCGAGCAGATGCGCTTTCTCGATGATGGCCCGGTTAAAGAACAGATCGTTCATCGCATGATCGCCATCGTCCAGGCCGATGCGCCCTGGATGTTTGGTTTTTTTCCCAAATCGGGCGGCGCTTACCAGGCCTGGGTGGGCAATGCCAAGCCAACCCAAATGGTGCGCAACACCTTGCAGTATTACAAGATCGACCCGGCGGCGCGCGCGCGGAAAATCCAAGAGTGGAATCCGCCGGTCTGGTGGCCGATGTGGTTGATCATCGGCCTGCTGGCATTAAGCGTATATCCGGCCTGGAGGGTGGTCAGGCGGCGCGAGCGGGCTACGGCATTGGCCGGGGGCACCGCCGGAGAGGAGCATCATGACTAGCTATATCGTGCGTCGCCTGCTTTATGGCGTACTGGTCTTGATCGGCGTCAATGTGCTGACCTTCGCGCTGTTTTTTGCCGTCAATACGCCCGACGACATGGCACGCCTGTCTATTGGCGGCCAGCGTGTCAGCCAGGCGGCCGTTGACAAGTGGAAGGTCGAGCGGGGTTATGACAGGCCGCTGTTTTTTAATCCGCGCGCCAGTGGCGCGGCGAAATTGACTGATACGATTTTCTACGCCCGTTCGCTGCCTTTGCTGCGTTTTGATTTCGGATTTTCCGATGGCGGAAACGATATAAGCCATGAGATTCGCGAGCGCATGGGCCCAAGCCTGGCGCTGGCGCTGCCAACGTTTGTGCTGGGCCTGTTCGTGTGTATTGTCTTTGCCCTGCTGCTGGTGTTTTTCAAAGGCACTTCGCTGGATTTCTCCGGGGTTGTGGTGTGCGTCGTTTTGCTGTCGATTTCCGGTCTGTTCTATATCATTGCCGGCCAGTGGCTGTTCGCGAAAATCTTGCGCTGGGTCCCGTATTCGGGTTTTCTTGATGGCTGGGGCAGTGCCCGCTTCCTGGTGCTGCCGGTTCTGGTTGGCGTTTTGTCGCGCATGGGCGGCGAGGCGCGCTTTTATCGAACCCTGTTTCTGGAGGAGATGAGCAAGGATTATGTGCGCACCGCGCGAGCCAAGGGGCTTGCCGAACATATTGTGCTGTTTCGCCATGTGCTGCGCAATGCCATGCTGCCCATCCTGACCGGAACTGTGTCGGCCATACCGTTACTGTTCATGGGCAGCCTGATTTCGGAGTCTTTTTTTGGCATTCCCGGTTTGGGCAGCTACACCATCGATGCGATTAATGCCCAGGATTTTTCCATAGTCAGGGCGATGGTGTTTTTAGGTTCGGCCCTGTATATAGTAGGCCTGATCCTGGCCGATATTTCATACACCCTGGCCGATCCACGGATTCGATTCGAGTAGCCGCATGCCAAAATTTGTGTTTCTCTGGACCGATATTTTTCTTTTCTGCCTTGTGTCGGCGCTGGTGCTGTATGGCTTCAAGGTGCGGCGCTCCGCCGCCTTGCGCGCCACCTGGGGGCATGTGGCACGCACGCCCACCGCAATGTGTGCCGCCGTGGTCCTGCTTGTGTTTGGTCTGGTCGGCATGCTGGACTCGGTGCACTACAGGCCCTTGTTGCCGCCCGAGGCAGGTTCGAGCCGGGGGGCCGCCGCCGTGTATGCGCCCTTGCGTTCGGTGCTTGACGATGTGCTGGCGCTGACGCAACTGAGCAAGCCGGAAAAAACCTATTCGGCGCCGCTGGCATTGCGGCAATTCACCAAGGAAAACGAGCTGATCCACGGCAAGCCTGTGCGTGACTATCCGCGGCTGCAGCACGCGGGTATGCATTTGAGCAGCGACTCCGACCGAGGCGCCGATATTCGGCAACGGCTGCTTTGGGGCGTGCTGGCGGCTATTGCATGCGGCATGGCGGCGGCCCTGATTCTAACCGTCATGTTCTTGAAGCAGGCCGGGTCGTTTTCGCGCGCCTCGGCTATCTGGTGGCATTCCGAAAGCGGGGTTCCATGGCGCGCCATGTGGCTGACGTTTTGCGTATTGGCGCTCATTGTGTGCGTGGCGGCGGCGTTAAGCACCAATTACCATGTTCTTGGCACCGATCGAACCGGCAACGATGTATTGAAGCAAGCCTTGAAAAGCGTGCGCACCGCTTTGGTCATAGGCACTCTGACCACCATGGCCATGTTGCCGCCGGCCCTGGTTTTTGGCATTTCGGCGGGTTATTTCAAGGGCCGCGTCGATGATGCCATCCAGTATGTTTATACAACTCTTACGTCGATTCCCGGCGTATTGCTGATTGCCGCGTGTGTGCTCATGATGCAAGTCTATATCGACAACAATCCCGCTCTGTTCGACACGACCGCCGCGCGTGCCGATCTGCGCCTGTTTCTGCTGTGCCTGATTCTGGGCCTGACCGGCTGGGCTGGCTTGTGCCGCCTGTTGCGCGCCGAGACCCTGAAGCTGCGCGAACTCGACTATATACAGGCGGCCCGGGCTTTTGGGGTGTCGCACTGGCGCATCATGCGCAGGCACCTGCTGCCCAATGTCATGCATATTGTGCTGATTACCATGGTGCTCGAATTTTCCGGCCTGGTGCTGTATGAAGCGGTGCTGTCCTACCTGGGCATAGGCGTCGACCCAAGCACTCCGTCGTTCGGCACCATGATCGATTCGTCGCGCCTCGAGATGTCCCGCGATCCCATGGTCTGGTGGAATTTGTTCGCGGCATTCGTTTTCCTGCTGGCGCTGGTCTTGTCGGCCAATGTCTTTGCCGACGCGGTGCAGGATGCCTTCGATCCGCGCACGCGCAAATTCCGCCCGCAAGGCTTGCGGCCTCGTGCCCCGGGTCGCCTGCGGGGCGCCGCCGATACGGAGGGAGCATGACCGTCATCGCCCACGATAGGCCGGCAGGCAAACAGGCCGTCCTGTCAGTGCAGGATTTATCGGTTCGCGTGGAGAGTGATTCAGGCTTGTTCGAGGCCGTCAAATCCCTGCGGCTTGTCGTAGAGCAGGGGCAAACCTTTGCGCTGGTGGGTGAATCGGGCTGCGGCAAGAGCATGACGGCGCTTGCCTTGCTGCGCTTGCTTCCCGAGGCGGGACGGATCACGGGCGGGGCGGTCAGGCTCGATGGCCTGGATTTGACCCGGCTGCCCGAGCAGCGCATGCGCGCCGTCCGGGGCGGCCGGATCGGCATGATTTTCCAGGAACCCGCCACCAGTCTCAACCCGGTTTTGAGTGTGGGCCGTCAAATCGTCGAAACCTTGCTGGCTCATACCTCGTACCGTGGCGCGGCGGCTTCCGGGCGAGCCATGTGGTGGCTGGCGCGGGTCGGCATCCCCGACCCACGGCGGCGCTTTCATGATTACCCCTTCCAGTTTTCGGGCGGGCAGAAGCAGCGCGTCATGATTGCCATGGCGCTGGCGGCCGAGCCCGGGCTGCTCATCGCCGATGAACCTACAACCGCGCTGGATGTAACGGTCCAGGCCCAGATTCTGGATCTCCTGGCCGACATCCAGGATGAGATGGGCATGGCGATTTTGCTCATCACACATGACCTCGCCGTTGTAAAAAACGTGGCTGATCATGTGGCACTGATGCGTGCGGGGGAAATTGTTGAAACGGTCGATGTGGCAACTTTCTTTGCCAATCCGCGGCATCCTTATGCGCGGGAATTGCTCGCGGCCATTCCCGCTTTCGAAAAGCGCGGCCGTCCGTTGAGCACGAAGACGCATGAGCGGGCCGATGCGCGGCAACACCCGCCGCAGTCCGCCATCCGCCCCGATTCCGCCGACTTACATGCCACGGCGCCCGTGCTGCGTGTGGAAAACCTGTCTGTGCAGTATCTGCGGCGCAGCGGCTTTTTACGCCGTACAAGCGGCTCGATCGATGTGGTGCGCGATGTGTCGTTCGATCTTTGGCCTGGCGAAACATTGGCTTTGCTGGGCGAGTCGGGCTGCGGCAAGACCACCACCGCCAAGGCCTTGTTGCGTTTGCTCGATAAGCGGGCCGTGGTCGGGGGCGAGGCCACGCTAGGCAAGGAAGTTCTGTTGTCGGCGGGCGGGGCGCAGCTCAAACGCTTGCGCCGCAGCATACAGATTGTGTTTCAGGATCCGTATGCCTCCCTTGACCCGCGCATGCTGGTGGGCGAGATACTCGATGAGGGATCCGCGGCATTGCGGCCCGATCGTACGCCGGCCGACCGAAAGGCGGCGGTGCGCGATTTGCTCGACCGAGTAGGCTTGCCCAAGAACACGGTCGATCGCTATCCCCATGAATTTTCAGGCGGCCAGCGGCAGCGGATTGCCATTGCACGGGCTTTGGCGGTCGAGCCCAAGGTGCTGATCTGCGACGAGCCTACGTCGGCCCTCGATGTGTCGGTACAGGCGCAGATCCTCGAATTGCTGAAAACCCTGCAGGGCGAATTCGGCATTGCGTATCTGTTTATCACGCATAACTTTGGCGTGGTTGAATACCTGTCCGATCGCATTGCCGTGATGCATGAAGGCTCGATTGTCGAAATAGGCAGCACCGAAACGGTTCTGAAGGCCTCCCGGCATCCCGAAACGCAGCGCCTGCTTGCCGCCGTGCCGCGCCTGTAAAGTGCTGATAGCGCTTCTTGTTCGAGTGCCTGGGCGTATACCGCCTATAATCCAGACAAGAAGGCCTCTGGCCTTGTTTTCAGGGATTTCAACCCCACTTTGCTTCTATGACATTAAAAGTTTTCGATCTGCAGTGTGAATCCGGCCATATATTCGAAGGCTGGTTCGGTTCGCTCGACAATTACGAGTCGCAGCGGAGCAGAGGCTTGCTGACGTGTCCGGTGTGTGGAAGTGGCCAGGTAAACAAAAAACTGTCTGCGCCGCGCTTGAACGTCGGCCATCCCCCGGATCCCGCCGAGCGGCCGGCGGCGTCCATGGCCTCGAATGCAGTGGCGGCCCCGGCCAGCCGACAATTGGCGCAATTGCAGGCCGAGGTAATGCGGCAGATACGCCAGATGGTGCGCAATACCGAAAATGTAGGCGAGCAGTTCGCCCGGGAGGCGCGCCGCATGCATGAAGGCGAGGTCGAAGAACGTGCCATTCGTGGAACGGCCACCATCGAAGAGCGCGAATCGCTGGCTCAGGATGGGATTGTAGTGATGCCTATACCCGATTATCTGGATGACGATCGCTTGCAATAGGCATTTTCATCTTCCGACTCGGCCATGCCTATGCAAGCGAAGCCTGCAAGGCACGTGGCCGATTCGTATCGGAGTTACATGACGCGGCTGCGGTATTCCCCTGTGCGCGTGTCGATTTCGATTTTGTCGCCAATTGCGCAAAACAGCGGTACATTCAGGTCCATGCCGGTATTGATCTTGGCGGGTTTCAAGACTTTGCCCGAGGTATCGCCACGCACGGCGGGCTCGGTGTAGATGATTTCACGCACCACGATGGTGGGCAGATCGACCGAGATGGCGCGATCGGCATAGAACACGACTTCGACCTTCATACCTTCTTCCAGATAGTTGAGCGCATCGCCCATGCTATCGGCTTCCACTTCGTGCTGGTTGTATTCTTCGTCCATGAAGACATACATGGGATCGGCGAAATACGAATAGGTGCACTCTTTGCGGTCCAGGACCACGATTTCGAATTTTTCGTCGGCCTTCGATACCGATTCGCTACCGGAGCCTGTCAGCAGGTTTTTGAATTTCAGCTTTACGACGGCCGAGTTACGGCCCGATTTGTTGTATTCGGCCCTCTGCACCACCAGGGCGTCGCTGCCCACCATTACAACGTTACCAACGCGCAGTTCTTGTGCGGTTTTCATGTTTAAAAAAACTCCGGGATAATTTTGCTCCGCCAGATGCCGAAAACTGCCGGGCCGGAGCACGATTTTGTACAAAACTCAGCATTTTAACCTGTTTGCAGGGTTTTCATGCAAAAAGCGAGCAGGGAACTGCCCAAATCGTTGTTTCGAGCCATTTTTTCCGCCCAAAGACGGGCTTGCGCCTGCCATTGAGGCCATTCGCCCGGGCTTAGCGCTTCATCGAGTCGAGTGCCGAATTCGTGTTCCTGGGCCGTGTTCCAGGCATTCATCAGGCCGTGAATGGCTGGTTGGAAAGGAGTCCGCGCCAGCCATGCCCGTAATTTGACGAGATGAACAGCCTCTTGCTGCTCGTAAATTTGCCATACGAAGGGCCGGCCCGCCCAGATGGCCCTGACCAGCGAATCCTCTCCGCGCACGAAATTCAGGTCGCTGCTCCAGAGCAGGCGGTCAAAGTCCGCCTGGCCGACAAACGGGATCTCGACGACGTGCACCCGTGGATTTCGCTGATTTTTGAGCGTTGGGCAGACACCTGCGGGCACCAGTATTACCGATGTATTGTCATCACGTCCCAGGCTTTGCAGCAGGCCCGCCACGGGCGCATTGGGATAGCAAAACAGGTACACCTGGCGCCAGCCGTGCATCAGGCCCTCGATCATGGCGTCCGGCACGTGCAGGCTGCGCAGCAAATCCCTGCGCAGCACAGGCCGGGCTAGCCAGCGCTCGCGTGTATCGAGCAGTTGCGCTTCGCGCAGCAGCCCGCCTGTTCCCGCTGTAAAGCCGGGAAAGAAAAAGGCTTTGCGCAGGCCGCTGGCCTGGAGAGAAGGCAGGGCATGGCAGCTCTCGACCCAGTCTTCGGCGCTCAGATATTCCAGATTGATCCACAGGCTGTCCTGTGCGCTCATGCGGGCAGTGAAAGCGGGGGGCGGCGTGCAGGCAAAGGCCTCGACGACGACCTGATAAGGCCGCAGATCGGGTGGGCTATCGGTCCAGCGCACGAGTTCGATGCCGTGGATGGTTTGCCGGCCCTGCCCTGGATCGACGCCGGATTCGATTTTGGCGAAGCTGTGCAGATCGTCCACCCACAGGCGGACACGACTTACGGGCGCCATGCTCGTCAATTGCCTGGCCAGGCGCCAGCAAACACCGATATCGCCAAAATTATCGATGACACGGCAAAAAATATCGAAATCGATCGGGGCAGAGGGGGAGGAGGAATCGATCATACAGGCCAGGCAAAGCCGGTTTGCCGGGGCAGCGGCTTTGCCTGAAAGGCGGTTCAGTGAAAATGGACGGGATTCAGGTCGATTTCCTCGGGAAGTTCAGGGTGCATCATTTCGCCCAATGGGTTGGGAAAATAAGGGGCGCCGCAATCGTCGCAGAACTCGGCTGCGTACAAGCCGGGCAGGCGCCGGACATCGATCACTCCCAGTTCCTTGAGCAAAGCGGCGATGTCGTCGGGGATGTCGGCCTGCTCGCTGTCGGTGCCTTCGGAAGCGGCTTCCTCTTTGCTGAGGATGGGCCAGATGCATCCGTAAATGACATCGTTGCTTTGCTTGGTGCTGAAGCCGACCCGATACTCTTCGATAGTTGATTCGCCGCAGCCGGCGATTACGGCATGCAAATCGCTTGCAGGCAGATTTGCCGCGGTCTGCAGCCATGTGACAGCGGCTTTCAGGGCAAGAGGCCGAATTTGGCGATCGGCCTCGCGGTTGCTGATGTAGTAGGCGTCGGGTTGCAGGTGCTCGAAATTGCAACCGGTAAATAATGCGCCCAGCGCATCGGTGCTGTCGGCAGCCCAGTTGGCGAAACATTGTTCGCGCGTTGCCGAGCCGGAAGCCTCATCGGACTGCCAGCGAAACAGCGGGGCTCCCTTTGGAACCACAATGGCCCCCACGACAAATCGCGCGTCGGCCAGCATGCCTTCCGAATCGGGCAGTGCCTTGACAGGAAATGGCTCGGTGCTTGGAGCGAGGGCGGCCAGCCCCAGCCGCTGGGTCCATGTCCAGGTTTCCTGGAACGATTGCGGCATCTGGTCGAAACAGATGAGGTCCGGAATGAGGGCCAGGTGAGCGCCTTCGGCGAGGATATGAGCGCTTAGCTGTTTGTGGGTAGCCTGTTGGACGGCTTTGCTCAAGCGGCCGTTCGGCAGTTGGTACCGGGTCCACGCAACTATCGGTGCGGAAAACAGCAGGGCGTCGTAGTCGACACCGTCGACAGTCAGCCGTGTCGATTCGGACATGGTTTCGGCCTGTTCCACCAGAATTTCGTAGGCATTCAGGTTTTGCGCGACAAGATGCTCAAGCGCGGATTCTATTGCTTTGTTCTTTTTGCCTTGCAACAGTTTGCTGATATGCGCGCCAAGCAGGTTTTCCCAGTATATGTCTTCAAGACGGCATCCGGAGCGCGCAAGCGACTCGGACAGCGCTATAAGGCGCTGGGCGTCGCGAGACAATCGAGGAAGATGAGGGGAAGGCGTACGTGACATATGCTGGAAATCGGCCTTTTATGAAGTAATAGAGCCTAGTGTAACGCGGGGCCTGTTTTTGGGGATCGTTCGGGCAATAAGCGATCAAAAGATGCCCGGCAAGCCGAGCAAGCGTGACAGGCCAGAGTTCCCAAACGCCGTGCGACGTTTGAGAACTCTGGGGGGCCGACCTGCGGGCAGGCCGTCAGGCAGCCAGCAGGTCGCGCAAGACAAAGGGCAAAATTCCGCCGTGCTCGTAGTAGTCGACTTCGGTGGCGGTGTCGATGCGCAGCAGCATGGCTACATTCTGGCTCGTACCATCTTTCCGGTGGATGGTCAGCGTGACGTCCTGTTGCGGCTTGATGCCGTTTTCGGTACCGGAAATGTCGAAGGTTTCTTCGCCCGTGATGCCCAGTGATTCGGCACTGTCCTGGCCCTTGAATTGAAGCGGCAGAACGCCCATCCCGACCAGGTTGCTGCGGTGTATGCGCTCGAAGCTGCGAGCGATTACGGCTTTGACCCCCAGCAATTGCGTGCCTTTGGCCGCCCAGTCGCGCGAAGAACCTGTGCCGTATTCTTCGCCGCCGAAAATGACGGTCGGGACGTCGGCCGCGACATACTTCATGGCGGCGTCGTATATGGACAGGCGTTCCTGTGTGGGCTGGTACAGCGTTTCACCACCCTCGAAGCGGCTGCCGTCGGGGTTTATGGGGATCATCAGGTTCTTGATGCGTACATTGGCAAAGGTGCCGCGCATCATGATTTCGTGGTTGCCGCGACGCGAGCCATAACTGTTGAAGTCTTGCTTCATGACGCCATTCTGCTTGAGCCATGCGCCGGCGGGCGAGCTTTCCTTGATGGATCCCGCGGGAGAAATATGGTCGGTGGTGACCGAGTCGCCGAAGATGGCCAGTACCCGTGCGCCCTTGACCTGAGGCATGGGGGCCGGCGTCATGCCGAAACCGGCAAAAAACGGAGGTTCGGCAATATAGGTGGATTCGGGCCAGTCGTAGACGTCGCCTTGCACGCCGGCAATCTGTTTCCAAAGCTTGCCGGGATTGGACTTGATCTGGCTGTAATTGGTCCGGAAGGCGTCGGCGTCCAGGGCCTGGCCCAGCAGAGCCTGCACTTCGGCATTGGTGGGCCAGATGTCTCCAAGCCAGACATCGCCATTCTTGCCTTTGCCGACGGGTTCGGTCATGAGATCGCGCAACACGGTGCCGGCCAGCGCGTAGGCCACGACCAGCGGAGGCGAAGCCAGGAAATTGGCTTTGACGTTGGGGTGGATGCGAGCCTCGAAGTTGCGGTTGCCCGAAAGTACGGCCGAACAGACCAGGTTGTTTTGATTGATGGCTTCATTGAGCTCGGGTGTCAGATCGCCCGCGTTGCCTATGCATGTGGTGCACCCGTAGGCGGCAACATCGAAGCCGAGCTTATCCAGGTACGGCAGCAGGCCGGTCTTGCTCAGGTATTCGGTTACGACACGGGATCCGGGCGCAAGCGAAGTCTTGATATGCGGGGGGACTTTCAGGCCCGCTTCCACCGCCTTTTTAGCGAGCAAGCCGGCTGCGAGCATCACACTGGGGTTGGATGTGTTGGTGCATGATGTAATCGCGGCGATGACGATATCGCCATTTTTCACTTTGGCGCCTGCGCTGGTGGTAAATACCTGCCCGAGTTTTTCGGCGGGCTGGTTGAAACCGTTTTCCGCCGTCTTCCTGGAGTACAGGTCGATGAAGTTGTTTTTGACCTGGCCCAGTTCGATACGGTCTTGCGGGCGTTTCGGGCCGGCCAGCGACGGCGTGACGCTGGACAGGTCCAGAGTCAGGAGCTTGGTGTAGGCGATGTCTTTGGCATTTGGGATGCCGTACATTTCCTGGGCCTTGAAATAGGCTTGCAGGGCGTCGATTTCGTCTTTGGTGCGGCCCGTGCCTTTGAAGTACTCGATGGTGCGGTCGTCGACCGGGAAGAAGCCCATGGTGGCGCCGTATTCGGGCGCCATATTGCCGATGGTTGCCCGGTCGGTGACCGAGAGGCTGGATGTGCCGGGACCACAGAATTCGACGAAACTGCCCACGACTTTTTCTTTGCGCAGCATTTCGGTAATGGTGAGCACCAGATCGGTGGCGGTGACTCCGCCGCGCAGCTCGCCCTTGAGCTCGACTCCGACCACGTCGGGAGTCAGGATGTAAACAGGCTGGCCCAGCATGCCGGCCTCGGCCTCGATGCCTCCTACGCCCCAGCCAACCACGCCGATGCCGTTGATCATGGTGGTGTGGCTATCGGTACCCACGAGAGTGTCGGGGTAGTACACATTGTCCTGGGCGTTGTAGTGCACGCCGCGGGCGAGATATTCCAGATTGACCTGGTGCACGATGCCGAATCCTGGAGGCACGACGCCAAAGGTATCGAAAGCCTGCATGCCCCATTTGAGGAACTGATAGCGTTCTTTGTTGCGCTGGAACTCGAGCTTCATATTGAGGTCGAGCGCATTTTTCGTGCCGAAATAATCGATCATGACCGAGTGGTCGACCACGAGATCGACGGGCACCAGCGGTTCGATGCGTTTGGGGTCTTTGCCCATTTTGGCGGCTACCGAACGCATGGCCGCTATATCGGCCAGGAGAGGAACCCCGGTAAAGTCCTGCAATATGACTCGGGCCACGACAAAAGGAATTTCGGCCGAGCGTTTGGCGACGGGTTTCCAGCCGGCCAGCTCCTTGACATGCTTTTCGGTAACTTTCTTGCCGTCGCAGTTGCGCAGCACGGATTCAAGTACGACGCGTATCGACACGGGCAGGCGTTGTACGTTGATGCCCAGGCTTTTGCCGAGCGCAGGCAAAGAATAGAACTGGGCGGTTTTGCGCCCGACCTTGAATTTTTGCAAGCTATTGAATGTGTTGTGCGGCATGGTGAGCTCCGTAAGAGGATTGGCGGTCGGCTTCAATTGGAACATGCGGCGCATGCGAACCCGGATGGCGCGGCGTTTTCAATTTACCAGGACTGCCACATTTTAGGCCCGATTGCGGAAGTTTTGCAGATTCGGCCCGGGATAATTTTCGGTGTCGGCCCTACCCAAGTCGGCAAGCCGGCGTCCATCCTGGCGGATCGTCACAAAAGCCACCCCCACGCATCGATCATTAACGGCACGGGGCGCCCATTTGGGCGCCCCGTGGTCCTTCACACAATCACACAACTAGGTCGTGCTGCCGCCTATACGCCGACGGAGTCGGCGATTTCCTTGAAATCTTCGATCTGGTCGAAGTTCATGTAGCGGTAAATCTGGTCGCTGCTCTGTTTGAGGACACCCATATCGGCCATGTATTCCTCTTTGGTAGGAATACGGCCCAGGCGCGAACAAATGGCGGCCAGCTCGGCCGAGCCCAGGAATACGTTGGCATTCTTGCCCAAACGATTGGGGAAGTTGCGCGTGCTGGTGGACATGACCGTGGCGCCTTCACGCACTTGGGCCTGGTTGCCCATGCACAGAGAGCAGCCGGGCATTTCCATGCGTGCACCGGCTCCGCCCAGAACGCCGTAATGGCCTTCTTCGGTGAGTTGTTTCTGGTCCATTTTGGTTGGCGGAGCCACCCAGAGCTTGACGGGGATGTCGCGCTTGCCTTCGAGCAGCTTCGAGGCCGCCCGGAAGTGCCCGATATTGGTCATGCAACTGCCGATGAATACTTCGTCTATGTGTGTGCCGGCCACATCGGACAGGGTCTTGACGTCGTCGGGATCGTTCGGGCAGGCCAGGATGGGCTCATGGACATCGGCCAGATCGATTTCGATGACTGCCGCGTACTCGGCGTCGGCGTCGGGTTCGAGCAACTGGGGATTGGCCAGCCACGCCTGCATGGCCTTGATCCGGCGACTGATCGTGCGCTCGTCTTCATAGCCATTGGCAATCATCCATTTGAGCAGTGTGATGTTGCTGTTGATGTACTCGATGATCGGTTCTTTGTTGAGACGCACGGTGCAGCCGGCAGCCGAACGCTCGGCCGAGGCATCCGAGAGTTCGAAGGCTTGTTCCGCCTTGAGGTCGGGCAATCCTTCGATTTCCAGTATGCGGCCCGAAAAGATGTTTTTCTTGCCTTGTTTTTCGACAGTGAGCAGGCCTTGCTTGATGGCGTACAGCGGGATGGCATTGACCAGGTCGCGCAATGTGACGCCAGGCTGCAAAGAGCCTTTGAAGCGCACCAGCACCGATTCAGGCATATCCAGCGGCATGACTCCGGTGGCTGCGGCAAAAGCCACCAGGCCCGAGCCCGCGGGGAAGCTGATGCCGATGGGGAAGCGGGTGTGCGAATCGCCGCCCGTGCCGACGGTATCGGGCAGGAGCATGCGGTTCAGCCACGAGTGGATGATGCCGTCGCCGGGGCGCAGCGACACTCCGCCGCGGGTGCTCATGAAGGTGGGGAGTTCATGCTGTGTCTTGATGTCCACCGGTTTTGGATAAGCGGCAGTGTGGCAGAACGATTGCATGACCAGATCGGCCGAGAATCCCAGGCAGGCCAGGTCTTTCAGTTCGTCGCGGGTCATCGGGCCGGTGGTGTCCTGGCTGCCGACCGATGTCATCTTCGGTTCGCAATAGACACCTGCGCGAACGCCCAGGCCTTCGGGCAGGCCGCAGGCGCGTCCCACGATTTTCTGGGCCAGTGTGTAGCCTTTGCCGGAATCGGCAGGATTGACAGGCAGGCGGAACAGGGTCGAAGGCGGCAGGCCCAGCGCTTCGCGGGCCTTGGCGGTCAAGCCGCGGCCTATGATTAGCGGGATGCGGCCGCCAGCGCGGACCTCGTCGAAGAGTACGTCGGACTTGACGCTGAATTCAGCAATGACCTGGCCATTTTTCAGTGCCTTGCCTTCATAGGGGCGCAGTTCCATGACGTCGCCCATTTCCATCTTGGACACATCAAGCTCGATCGGCAAGGCGCCATCGTCTTCCATGGTGTTATAGAAAATGGGGGCGATCTTGCTACCCAGGCAAACACCGCCGAAGCGCTTGTTGGGGACAAAAGGAATGTCTTTGCCGGTATGCCAGAGCACCGAGTTGGTGGCTGATTTACGCGAGGAGCCGGTGCCGACGACATCGCCCACATAAGCGATGGGATGGCCTTTTGCTTTCAGGCTTTCGATGAATTTGATAGGGCCGATTTTGCCGGGCTCTTCGGGTTCGATACCGGGGCGCGGGTTCTTGAGCATGGCCAATGCGTGCAGGGGAATATCCGGGCGGCTCCAGGCATCCGGGGCCGGGGACAGATCATCGGTATTGGTTTCACCGGTGACCTTGAATACGGTAACGGTCAGGCTTTGCGGGACTTCGGGGCGGTTCGTGAACCATTCGGCATCGGCCCAGCTTTGCAGGATCGATTTGGCATATTGGTTGCCCTTTTCAGCTTTTTCCTGAACATCGTGGAACGCATCGAATATGAGCAAGGTCTTTTTCAGGCCCGCTGCCGCGATGGAGCCCAGTTCGGTGTTGTCCAGCAGCTCGACCAGGGGCGCGACGTTGTAGCCGCCCAGCATGGTGCCCAATAGCTCGGTCGCCTTTTTACGGTCGATCAGGGGACAGGCCGTCTTGCCAAGTGCAATGGCTGCCAGGAACGAGGCCTTGACTTTGGCCGCATCGTCGACTCCGGCGGGGACCCGGTGTGTGATGAGATCGAGCAGGAAATCGGCTTCGCCAGCCGGCGGATTCTTGAGCAGTTCGATGAGGTCTGCCGTTTGTTGCGCGGACAGGGGAAGGGGGGGGATGCCTAGTGCCGCGCGTTCGGCGGCGTGTTGGCGGTATGTATCCAGCATGATGGCGTGCCCTTTGGTCGAGGGTTGGGAAGGAGTAATAACTGCCCAATTGTAAAAGGAAGCCTGCTTTCAAGCAAATGTCTTATATCTTATATAAGAGTTAGGAAAATGCTTGTGGCAAGAATGTGACGTTTGTTCGCAAACGTGGTGGTTGAGTGGGCTGGTGCATTTTTGGTTTAAGTGGTTACGGTGCTGAACGTGTTTCTGTGATTTTTGTTTTGAGCCGTTTTTAGGCTTGGGGTGTGAATTTGGGCTGCCTGTACTGGCTTGGGCGATGGCTTTGGGCTGTGCATTGGTGTGTGGACGGCGGTTGATTCTATAAAGACGCCGCAGGGTGGGCGGTGCTGTGCAGTCCGGCACGTCCAGCGGTCGTGGTGCTACGCACCCCGACTGCCCGGGTCTGCCTCGTCCAGGCGGGCGTCGGGCGAACTCGCCCGGCCTCGCGAGGCCGGGCTCAGACAGCGCCCGCCGAAAGCCCCCGCCTTCCCTTCGTCAGCACCCGGCGCTGGACTACCGCCGGACTACACAGCACCGCCCACCCTGCGGCTTGCGTTGAGGCATGCATCGAGGGATACGTTGGGCCGGCAAGTTCATTCCAGGCAAGCCCTAACGTGAGCCGTCTATCGGGGCTTGGGGTCAGGGCCGGCGTAAGGCGTGCGCCGGATGCTACCGTAGGGAAGGCGGGGGCCTTCGGCGGGCCATGTTTGAGCGCAGCCGCGCCAGCGGCGTAGCGAGTTTGGCCCGACGCCCGCCTGGACGAGGTAGATCCGGATCCAGCACGCCGTGCCGGGCCTGACCCCAAGCCCCGATAGACGGCGTCTTTATATACCAATACCCCATCCATCGAAGAATCCCGTAAACACTTCGACCAAAAATGGCCTAAGCCATAAGTTCCTGGTACTGAGGATGGCGTTGCAGATAGGCTGCCGCATAGGAGCACACCGGGCGCACTTTCCAGCCGTGCGCGCTGGCGGTATCCAGGGCGGCTTGAGTGAGGTCGGCGGCAATTCCCTGACCGCCGACAGCCTCGGGAACACCGGTGTGGATAATCGTCATGAGCTTGCCGCTCAACCGATAGTCGAGAACGCACAATATGCCGTCTTCAAGCCATTCGAATCGTTGTTGTGCCGGATTGTGGGTGATGCTGCGAGTCATGCCGAGCCCTTCAAAGTCCTGCGGTGATGTTTGCTTCTCTATTCCTATATTCTAGGCGTTACATTTTTAGAAGCAGGAACGACCACAGCACTACCATTGCAATCAGACCGACATAGCAGCCGCCCCACAGGCCGATAAGTGGCCATTTGATGCCGGACGGGATGCTTTTGGGATCGACGTGCTGAAGCATGCGATTGGCGTCGCCTATCAGCCAGAAGCGGCTGTTGGGCAAGCTGATGCGGAAGAAATAATCCATCAGTATCGATAAGCGAATGGACAGAGAATAGCGTTCGAAGGCTTGCTGTTTCAGGTAGGGATGCTGAAACAGTTCGTTGGTTTTTCGAAGCTTGAACAGAATGATCGTCAGTCCGGAAATCAGCGAAGCCAGAAAGCACGCGACGAACACGCTGAACACGAAGGGAACGACGTAGGCATAGATGGAATTGAACATAGGTCGGGCGAAAACGATACAGGGTGTTGGGCAAAATGTGGCCAAGCGCGAGCCATTGTAAAAGCTTGTGTGCAGGGCTTGTATGCTGAATCAGGCCCACTATACTGGTTTTTAGCGGCCTGCTCTGGCGGCGATCATAGTGCACGTGCAGGTTGCTGGCAATGTGCTGGTTCAATTCCAGGCTTTTCACTTTGACGGGAGGTAACACCATGCAAAAATTTTCATGTAAATTGCTGGCGGCGAGCGCGATGGCGATGGGTGCCCTGGGGGTGGCGCACGCCGGCATGCCCGCCCATGCCTTGGAGCAGGGCAGTTATGCGAATCAGATCTTGGCGAAAGATGCTCTGGCAGGGGTTACGGCCAAGGTTCACACTCTCGGTTGCAGCAACCCGCAGCGCTACCAGCCTTATGTAATGCAAAAACCCAGCGGCCAGGCCGGTTCGCGTGCGTGGCAAGAGCAGTGGGTGGTCGATGGCTGCGGCAAGCAATATCCGGTGCTCCTGAATTTTCGCGAGGAAGGCGCCAAGGGTGCCAGCTGGAACATCGTTAACTGATCCAGGTTCACCAACGGGGTGTCCCGGCGCCGAGTGCCGGGCTACGCCCCCGGGGCTGTGCGCAGGGTAGAGCTCAGCCGCAACATGTCGAAGAAACTGTCGACCATGATGGCGGCGTTGGCTTCCAGGTCGAAGCTTTCGGGCATGAATAGCCAATCGCCCATCAGGCCGGTAATCATGGCATGCAGCAATACGGCGGCCCGCCTGGTGTCGAGATCGACTGGCAGTTGCCCGAGAGCGACCGCGCTGCGCAAACTATGTTCAATGCGCTCCCGGCCGTCCGCGCAAGCTTCCTGGTGGCGCTCTATCACGGAGCCCATTTCATCGGTGTATTCGCATTTGTGAAACAGGATTTCGAGTACACGGCGGCGCTGCGGATTGCGGACGGTTTCGCGCAGCACTAATGTAAAAATTTTACGCAAGGTACCGACTGGATCGTTGTCCGGGTCGTTATCGCGACACCTCTCGATCATGGTTTCCATGGGCAGGCGAATCCGGTCGAACATGACTGTGAACAAATCGGCCTTGTTCTTGAAGTGCCAATAGATGGCGCCGCGCGTAACGCCTGCGGCTCGGGCAATATGTTCCAGCGACGTGCGGGACACCCCGTTTTCGTGAAATATATGTTCAGCGGTATCGAGTATCCGGTTACGGGTTTCGATCGCCTCTTCCTTAGTGCGTCGGACCATTTCTGCCTATACCTGGCAAGCCGGAAAGTGCGGCGTAAGCGATGCACCGGTTCCCCGCTTCGGTTTTCATTTTTTGCTGGATGAAAATCGTGATTATATTATTTTTTTAGCCTTTACCTTCAATACTGAATGTATATATAATGGCGGCCGAAGATCGAATAGATCGTGTCAGTTTCGGCTGTTGTGCATTATGTAGCCTTTATCGCCTGCCGCCGGGTCGTGACGAGTACTTGCTCACGGCCCGGCGCGCTGCGTTTCATCCGGCAGACGTCGCGGGGTGGCGTACTTCCTGACCCATGGCGCGGCTGGCGAGCCCGCGCCGGATTTCGATCAGCTATCCACGAACGCATTACGCGGGATTTGGGTCTCCGCGGTACGAGCGTGCCAGTTTTTTTACCTAACTACTCAGCCTAGGCATAGAGGTTGCTCCATGCGTTTCGGTCAGATTCCGTTGAAGTCGGTTTATGGTTTTGCTGCGGTCATAGTGCTGGCGCTGGCAGGTTGTGAGAAGACGTCGCCGCCGACGCCGCAGCCATTAGAGGTAGGCGTCATTACCGTGCACCCCCAAAGTGTGGCGGTCAGCAGCGAGTTGCCTGGTCGCACATCGGCCTACCTGGTTGCCCAGGTGCGGGCGCGAGTCGATGGTATCGTTTTGAGCCGCGAATTCAAGGAAGGCAGCCATGTCACTGCCGGTCAGCGTCTGTACAAGATCGACCCCGCGCCTTATCAGGCCGCGCTTGACAGCGCCAAAGCGAGCTTGCAGAAGGCGCAGGCGAACCTTGCCTCGACTTCCGCCCTGGCTTCCCGCGACAAGGTACTGGTGGCGGCCAATGCGATCAGCAAACAGGACTACATCAACGCGGTGGCAGCGCAAAAGCAGGCTGCCGCGGACGTCGCCACAGGCAAGGCGGCTCTCGAAATCGCGCGGATCAATCTGGGCTATACCGATGTGACGTCGCCCATCACCGGCACCATTGGCGTCTCCAGTGTGACGCAGGGTGCTTATGTACAGGCAAGTGCGGCGACCCTGATGGCGACCGTCCAGCAGACCGATCCGATTTATGTGGACGTTACCCAGTCGACTGTCGACCTGATGCGCCTGCGCCGCGAACTGGCTAACGGCCAGTTGCAGCCGGCCGGGCTTAATGCCGCGAAGGTGCAACTGGTGCTGGATGATGGGTCTGTCTACCCGCTGGAGGGCAGGCTGGAATTTGCCGATATCACGGTCGACCAGACCACAGGGAGCGTGAGGCTGCGCGCTGTCTTTCCAAATCCCAGGAAAGTGCTGCTGCCGGGCCTGTTTGTACATGCTCGCCTGCAGGAAGGCATCAATGATCGTGCGATGCTGGTGCCGCAGGTTGGAATCACCCACGACGCCAAAGGCTTCCCCACGGCGCTTGTCGTGGGGCCGGATAACAAAGTTGAGCTGCGCTCGCTGGTCACGAGCCGCGTGGAAGGCCCCAACTGGGTTGTCGACAGCGGTCTGGAACCGGGCGACCGGGTTATTGTCGCCGGCGTCCAGAAGGTCCAGCCGGGTGTCACGGTGAAGGCGGTTGAACAATTGGCGACACCGGCGGCGGTTTCCGGTTCGGCCGCGCCCAATCCGCCGCCCAGGCCCTCATCCTCGACCCCAGCGCATTAACCGGGAGCCTGTTTCATGGCCAATTTCTTTATTGACCGCCCCATTTTTGCGTGGGTGATCGCCATAGTCCTGATGCTTGCCGGCGGCTTGTCGATAACGACCCTGCCGGTTTCGCAATACCCGACGATCGCTTCGCCCGCGGTGCAGATACGCGCCAACTATTCCGGCGCCTCGGCCCAGACCGTCGAAGACACGGTCACGCAAGTGATCGAGCAGCAGATGAACGGTCTGGATCATTTGCAATACATGTCGTCCACCAGCGACGATTCCGGCGCCGCCGTGATTACCCTTACCTTTACGGCGGGCACCAACCCCGACGTGGCTCAGGTGCAGGTGCAGAACCAGTTGCAACTGGCCACGCCTCTTTTGCCCCAGGCCGTTCAGCAGGCCGGCGTCAAAGTCTCGAAATCAAGCAGCAGTTTCCTGATGGTATTGGCATTCGTTTCCGCCGACGGCAGCATGACGAAATACGACTTGGCGAACTATCTGGCCTCGCGCGTGCAGGATCCTGTCAGCCGTGTCAGCGGTGTCGGCACGGTCAGCGTGTTCGGCACTCAATATGCCATGCGCATCTGGCTGGATCCGGACAAACTGGCTCGCGTGAACCTGACGCCGGTGGACGTGGTCACCGCGCTGCAAGGCCAGAACGTCCAGGTTCCGGCGGGCCAGTTGGGCGGGGCGCCATCGGTGAAGGGCCAGATGCTGACGGCGACCATCAGCGAGGCGACATTGCTGCGCACGACCGAAGAGTTCGGCAATGTACTGTTGAAGGTCAATCCGGACGGGTCGCAAGTGCGCATCAAGGATGTGGCGCGGCTTGAACTGGGCGGCGAAAACTACAACTTCGACACCAAGTACAGCGGCGTGCCGGCCGCCGGCCTGGGCATACAACTGGCCACCGGCGCCAACGCCCTGCAAACCGCCGATCTGGTGCGCGCCCGCGTCGGGGAGCTCTCCAAGTATTTCCCGCCAGGCCTGGAGGTCAAGTATCCGTACGACACGACTCCGTTCGTGAGGATTTCCATTCAGGAAGTGGTCAAGACCTTGTTCGAAGGCATAGTACTGGTTTTCCTGGTGATGTACCTGTTCCTGCAGAATTTCAGGGCAACGCTGATTCCGACGATCGCGGTGCCGGTGGTGCTGCTTGGCACGTTCGGCATCATGGCGATGGTGGGTTTTTCAATCAATACCTTGTCCATGTTCGGGATGGTGCTTGCCATCGGCCTGCTGGTCGATGATGCCATCGTCGTGGTGGAAAACGTCGAGCGGGTGATGGCCGAAGAAGGGCTTTCGCCGCGCGACGCCACGCGCAAGGCAATGGGGCAAATCACCGGAGCGCTGGTGGGGGTGGCGCTCGTCCTGTCGGCGGTGTTCGTGCCCATGGCGTTCTCGGGAGGCTCGGTCGGCGCCATCTACAGGCAGTTCTCATTGACCATCGTGGCGGCCATGGTTTTGTCGGTGCTGGTGGCGTTGATCCTGACGCCGGCGCTTTGCGCGACCTTGCTCAAGCCGATTCCCAAGGGCCATCACATGGAGAAGACCGGGTTCTTCGGATGGTTCAACCGCACGTTCGACAACAGCCGGCAGAAATATCATTCCGGCGTTGAGCGCGTGATCAAGCGTCCGCGCCGCTGGCTGCTCTTGTATGGCCTGATGTTCGTGGTCATAGGCTTTCTGTTCATGCGTCTGCCCACCTCGTTCCTGCCCGATGAGGACCAGGGCGATTTGCTGATCCAGGTGCAGACCCCGCCGGGCGCGACCCTGGAACGCACGCAAACGGCGCTCGACGATGTCAGCCATTATCTTCTTGATACCGAGAAGGCCGTGGTCGAATCCACCTTCGAAATCGCCGGCTTCAATTTCGCCGGGCGTGGCCAGAATTCAGGCCTGGTGTTCGTGCGTCTAAAGGATTGGGAAGAGCGCGCGGCGGCAAAGGACAAGGTGCAGGCCCTCGTCGGACGGCTCTTCGAGCATTTTTCAAGCTATAAAAATGCGGTGATCATTCCTATCAATCCGCCTCCCATACCGGAACTCGGAACGGCTTCGGGCTTCGATTTCGAGCTGGAAGACCGGGGAGGCCTGGGCCATGACGCCCTGATGGCCGCGCGCAATAAATTGCTGGCCGAAGCCGCCAAAAATCCCCTGTTGACACGGGTGCGTCCCAACGGCCTGGACGATCAGCCGCAGTTCAGCGTCAATATCGATCGGGAAAAGGCCAGCGCGCTGGGTGTGGCGCTGCCCTCCATAGACCAGACCTTTTCCATCGCCTGGGCGTCTTCCTATGTCAATAATTTTCTCGATACCGATAATCGGATCAAACGGGTGTACGTGCAAGGGGATGCGCCGTTCCGCATGAATCCAGGCGACCTGAACCGCTGGTACGTGCGCAATATGCAGGGAACGATGGTGCCGTTTTCGTCCTTCGCCACCGGCAAGTGGACCTATGGATCGCCCAAACTCGAGCGTTACAACGGTGTGTCGTCGATGGAAATCCAGGGCAGTCCGGCGGCGGGAAGAAGCACGGGCGAAGCCATGGACGAAATCCAGAAAATTGCCGACGCCCTGCCTGCGGGAATAGGCTATGAATGGACCGGCATCTCGTTCCAGGAAAGGCTGTCCGGTTCCCAGGCGCCTCTTCTTTACGCCATTTCGATTCTCGTCGTGTTCCTGGCCTTGGCCGCGCTGTACGAAAGTTGGTCGATTCCGTTCTCGGTCATCATGGTGGTGCCCCTGGGCATTATCGGCGCTCTGCTGGCGGCAACGGGCCGTGGGCTGTCGAATGACGTGTATTTCCAGGTCGGTTTGCTGACCACGGTAGGGCTGTCGGCGAAAAATGCCATCCTGATCGTGGAGTTTGCGAAAGTGCTGCAGAGCCAGGGCATGACAGCCGCCGCGGCGGCGATGGAGGCGGCGCGCCTGCGGCTGCGTCCGATCCTGATGACATCGATGGCCTTCATCCTTGGCGTGCTGCCGCTGGCCATCAGCAACGGCGCGGGTTCGGGGGGCCAGCATGCGATTGGCACCGCCGTGATCGGCGGCATGATGACAGCGACCTTCCTGGCGATTTTCATGATTCCGATGTTTTTTGTCGTGATTCGCGAACGATTTTCCAAGAACAAGCTGACGCGTTCGGCCGATGCGCCTCCTGCCGATCGCGCGATTCCGGTCGGCAGCGATTCGGATAATCAAGGACATTGACCATGCGCGCGTTTTCACTGCCCATCATTGTCTCGGCCGCCGCCTTGCTTGCCGGCTGTTCATTCGAACCGAAATACGAGCGGCCGGCATTGCCGGTTGCCGCACATTTTCCCACAGGCCCGGCCTATCGCGCCGAACCGGCTTCCGGCGCGCAGGCTCTGCCGGCCGCCGACATAGGCTGGCGCGATTTTTTCGGCGAACCGCGGCTGCGCAAACTGATTGAACTGGCGCTTGCCAACAACCGCGATCTGCGGGTTTCCGCCCTGCGCGTCCAGGAGGCGGCCGCCCAATACCGGATCGTGCGCGCCGGTTTGTTTCCGAACGTCAACGCTACGGCCGGCCAGAGCAAATCACGCGTGCCTGAGGATTTGTCGTCGTCCGGGCAAACGATCACCAATGTGTACTCGGTGGGCCTGGGCGCGGCGTCGTGGGAGCTTGATTTCTGGGGCCACGTCCGCAGTCTGAAAGCCCAGGCCCTGGCGCAATACCTGGCAACGGCGCAGGCACGCAAGGCCGCGGCAATTTCGTTGGTTTCGCAAGTGGCGGATCAATACCTGGCGGTGCTCGCCTATGATGAGCAGCTCAAGATTACTCGCGAAACTCTGCGCACCGCGGACGCATCCTACAAATTGGCGAAGCTGAAATTCGACGTGGGCGCGGGCTCCGAGCTGGACCTGCGCGAGGCGGAGGGCGTCGCCGAGCAGGCCCGGGCCAATCTCGCGGTTCAGATGCGCTTGCGCGCGCAGGCCGAGAATGCATTGATACTGGTGGTTGGAGAACCTTTGCCGGCAGACCTTCCGCCTTCTCTTGGGCTTGATGACCAACGTATTCTGGCCGATGTGCCGGCAGGGCTGCCGTCGGATCTCTTGACGCGGCGCCCGGATATTATCCAGGCCGAACAGACGCTGCGCGCCGCCAATGCGAATATCGGAGCGGCACGTGCTGCATTTTTCCCCCGAATTGCATTGACCGGCCAGTTTGGCACCGAGAGTGCGTCTTTGGGAGGGCTGTTCAAGGCAGGGTCGGCCGCCTGGTCTTTCGCGCCGCAGATTACGCTGCCGATTTTCGATGCGGGGACCAATCTGGCCAGGCTGGATGTTGCTCACCTGGAGAAGAACGTGGCGATCGCGCAGTATGAAAAAGCGATCCAGACGGCGTTTCGCGAAGTCTCCGATGGCTTGGCCGCCCGCGGCACCTACGATAATCAGATCGCTTCTTTGCAGCGTTTTGTCGCTACGCAACAGCGCAGGCTCGATTTGTCGAACCTGCTGTACAAGAATGGTGCGAGCAGCTACCTGACTGTGTTGACGGCACAGACCGATTTATATACGGCGCAGCAAACGTTGATTACCGCCCGGATGCAGCGTCTGGCCAATTTGGTCGACCTTTATCAGTATCTGGGAGGCGGTTGGATCGAGCACACCGGCGATACGCCGTTGCCTGCCGACGCAGGTAGCTAGAGTGTTTTTGGTTCGAGTTGTTTGCAGCATTCTGTTTGTGGCATTCGGTGGTGGATGGGTATATAAAGACGCCGTCTATCGGGGCTTGGGGTCAGGGCCGGCACGGCGTGCTTGATCCGGATCTACCTCGTCCAGGCGGGCGTCGGGCCAAACTCGCTACGCCGCTGGCGCGGCTACGCTCAAACATGGCCCGCCGACATCCCCCGCCTTCCCTACGGTAGCATCCGGCGCACGCCTTACGCCGGTCCTGACCCCAAGCCCCGATAGACGGCTCGCGTTGTGGCATGCCTGGAATGAGCTTGCCGACCCAGCGTATACCTCGATGCATGACCCCAACGTTTCTCTCGGTGCATTACCTAACGCTGCTCTCTATGCATTGCCTCAACGCAAGCCGCAGGGTGGGCGGTGCTGTGTAGTCCGGCGG
>NZ_BAAGUZ010000006.1:0-125394 GCF_054781135.1 Paralcaligenes ginsengisoli | reverse complement strand
CCGACCGCTGGACGTGCCGGACTACACAGCACCGCCCACCCTGCGGCGTCTTTATAGAACTACTACCGCGCTGACACAACAGACATCCGCCCACACAGACAACACAGCCCAACCCAATAGCTCAAACCTAAACAGCTCTGGCAAGCAGGCCGGTTTCGCCGGCATCCTGCCGAGGCAAGGCCTGCGCATGCCGCACGACCTCGCCAAGGACAATAACGGCGGGGCTGGCAATACGGCTGGTTTCCACCGTACTTGCCAGATGCTCCAGTGTCGTGACGATACACCGTTGCGCAGCGCACGATACGTGCTGGACAATAGCGAGCGGAAGCGTCGCCGGGAAGCCTCCCTCCAGCAATTCGGCCAATAAGACGGCCGGCTGGCTCATGCCCATATAGCACACGAGGGTCAAGCCGCTGCGAGCCAGCGATTGCCAGTCGGGGCGAACACCATCCGCGGTATGCGCCGTGACCAGAATGACCCCACGGGATACTTCGCGATGCGTCAATGGCAGTCCCAGCGCGCTGGCGACGGCCAGTCCGGCGGTAATGCCGCTGACGCTTTCAACTTCAATGCCACGATGTGTGAGCCAAGCCATTTCTTCGCCGCCACGCCCGAAAATAAAAGGGTCGCCGCCCTTGAGCCGCGCTACCGTCTTGCCTTCCAGGGCGTATTGAGCCATCAAGCGAAGAATGAAATCTTGCGGCGTCGAGGCGCAGCCGCCGCGTTTGCCTACTTCGATGATCTTGGTCTCCGGTTCGGCTAGTTCCAGAATATCCCGTCCCACCAGGTCGTCGACCAGCCAGACCGTGCATTGTTTGAGGACACGGGCGGCCTTGAGCGTCAGCAATTCTGCATCGCCCGGGCCGGCGCCGATCAGCCATACCTTGCCGGGAGAGGACAATTTTCCAATGTGCGCAGATGTTTTCATGCTGTCAGCTCCGTAGTCGCATGGTCTTGAATCATTCGCCTGATTTGGGCAAGGCAGGATCCGCAGCCGGTTCCGCATTTCAGGGCGGCCCGGATGCCCTCCAGATCCTGGCCTGCTTGTATGGCCCGGCTTATGGCGTCTTCACTGACGTTTTCGCAGGCGCAGACAATATGGGTGCGTATGGGCGGCTTTGTACGGCCCATCAGCACCAGGCTTATATTGCCCGGGGCTTTCCCGTCGTCGGCCCACTGCAGCAGGGCGGCGTCGGCACGTACATCGCCGGCCAGCAAAAACGCGCCCAGGCCTGGCCCGGAGCGCCGGATGCGGCGAATCACACCGCGGGCGGGATCGTCGAAAGCCAGGTCGGGCTGACCCAGATGCAAGTCGTCGATCAAGGCCTGGAGCACAGTCGCGTCTGCCTTGGCCGGGCTTGCAAGGCGCAGGCGCACCCCCTCCATGCCGATCGCAGTCGGCAAAACTACGGCATAGGGGAATGCGTTCAGCCATTTTCTCAGCCTTTGCCGCAAGGCGGCGCTGGGACCGTGAATCCAGGCGCTGGCCTGCCACGCGTAATTCAGCCGTTCTATGCCGATCGCGCTGTGCTTCAGTTCGGGCTGATGCGAAATCGGATCGCCGATGCTGTTGCCCAATGCGTTGACTCCGTCGCCGGCCATGAACGCGCTGCCCCAGTGCATGGGCATGAAGGCGTGGCCGGGTTTCAGGCCTGGATCCCGCAGTGCTGGAACAATGACCTCGCCGCGCCTGGATTTCACTCTGACAAGCGTGTCGTTGTCGATTTTCAGGCGCTGCATGTCGGCTGGATGTAAATGCAGGCGCGGCTCTTCCTCGTGGCGAGTCAGCGCCGGAACCAGGCCGGTACGATTCATGGTGTGCCACTGATCGCGCAGGCGTCCTGTGGTCAGGCGCAAGGGGTACTGTGCGGATACTGGATCCGCGACCGGTGTGTAGCCCACGTCCATGAATCGGGCGCGTCCGCTGTCGGTGGGGAAAATGCCCTCCTGGTACAGACGCACCGAGTCGGTACGCGCTGAGGCATAGGGCCATTGCTGTGGGCCTTCCGCTTCCAGCCTCGCATAATTCAGTGCGCTGTAGTCCAGGTCGCGGCCGGCTGTGGAACGTACATGTTCCGCGAAAATGGCGGCCTCGTCGCGGTAGTTGAACAGTGCGACCTTGGCCGGGGCGATTTTCGCCGCCAGCCTTTTGGCTATTGCGCACGCCAATTTCCAGTCAGGCTTGGCGTCGCCCGGAGGTTTGATGGCGGCACGCACGCGGCTGATCCGGCGTTCCGAGTTGGTGACGGTGCCTTCCTTTTCCGGCCATGTCGCGGCGGGCAGGATCAGATCGGCATACGCCAGGGTTTCGGTGTGGGCAAATGCCTCCTGAACAATCACGAATTCGGCTTTTTCCAGGGCGGCACGGACTTTGGCTTGGTCCGGCATGGACTGGGCCGGGTTGGTGCCGGCGATCCAGAGCACCTTGATTTTCCCGGCCAGCACGGCGTCGAACATATCGACCGCTGTGAGCCCTGGGACTTCAGGCAATCGTTCTACGCCCCACAAGGCGGCGACCTCCGCCCTGTGGCTGGCATTGTCCGGATCGCGATGGCCAGGCAGCAGCGTGGCCATGCCACCGGCCTCGCGGCCACCCATCGCATTGGGCTGCCCCGTCAGCGAAAAAGGGCCGGCTCCCGGCTTGCCGATTTGCCCGGTCGCCAGATGCAAATGAATCAGCGCCGCATTTTTAGCGGTACCGCTGCTCGATTGATTCAAACCCATGGTGTAGAGCGATAGCGTCGATCTTGCCTGGGCAAACCAGCGGGCGCATTGAATAATATCGGCTGCCGGAACGCCGCATAATTCCTGGGCTGATTTGGGAGTGAAGTCGTGGATGCGCTGTTTAAGCGCTTCGAAGCCCTCGGTGTGCTGCGCAATGTAATCGCGGTCGATCAAATCTTCCCACACCATGACATTGAGCATGGCGTGAAACAGTGCTACATCGGTACCGGCCGAGATCGGCAAATGCAGGTCCGCAATTTCGCAGGTGTCGGTGCGGCGTGGATCGACCACAATGATTTTCATGGAGGGGTTGCGGGCCTTGGCCGCTTCCAGGCGGCGAAACAGCACAGGGTGCGCAAAGGCCATGTTCGATCCGGCTATGAATACCGTTTCGGCATGATCCAGGTCTTCATAGCAGGCCGGGGGGGCATCTGCGCCCAGAGTGAGCTTATAGCCCGAGACTGCGCTGGACATGCACAGCCGCGAGTTGGTGTCGATGTTGTTGGTGCCTATCAGCGCCCGCGCCAGCTTGTTGAACACGGCGTAATCTTCAGTCAGCAGCTGTCCCGAGAGATAAAAACCTATGGCATCCGGTCCATGGCTGCGGAGGGTGTCGGCCAGTTTGCGGGCGGCAACCGTCAGGGCGCTCATCAATGCGATATTGCGGCGCGGCTCATTTTTATGCCGGCGCAATTGGGCCGACACAATGCGGCTGTCATCATGCCTGACCGTGGCCGCCAGGTTCAGGCCTTTGCTGCACAGTTTGCCCCGGCTGGACGGATGATGGATATCGCCGGACACTTCCACGACGCGGTTGCCCTGGCTGCGGATCTGTACGCCGCAACCAGTGCCGCAATAGCAGCATATGGATGATACGGTCCGCAATGGCGCGGCCGGTTCCGGGCGGGGCGAATCATTCATGTTCTAGGCCTCGCGCGCCAGGTTCAGATAGACCGTGCCCGCTTCGACTTTGGCGGCCACGGTGCGCGCGCAACCCTTGTCGGGTGCCAGGGCCTGGCCATTGTCGAGCGCTATAGTCCAGCTGTGCAGGGGGCAGGTAACGAAGTGGCCGTGAACCAGGCCGGCCGACAAGGGCCCTCCCTTGTGCGGGCAGCGGTCCAGGACGGCAAAGACATGGTCGTCCGAAGCCCTGAATACCGCGATATTGTCCGCTCCGGACTGCTGTACGACCCGCGACCCGGCTCTGGGTATTTCGCCGAGAGGGCAGATGGCGGTCCAGTTGTGTGTCAAAGTGCTTGTGCTCATATCGGTTTCACGCAGTCAGGGTTTCGAATTCACGACGGGCCGAGGGGCTTTCTATGCGTTCCGCCCAGGGATCTTTTTCAAAAGACAGGGCAAATTTCAGGCGTGCGTACAGCTCGGCGCGATTGCCCGCATCGTTGATGACCCTGGTTTTGGCATGCTCCAGGCCGACGCGGCTCAGGTAGTGGCAGGTGCGTTCCAGGTAGAACGCTTCTTCGCGGTAAAGCTGCAGAAAGGCCCCGGAGTATTCCAGCACCTCTTCCGGTGTTTTTACCTTGGCGAAGAACTGCGCCACTTCGGTCTTGATGCCGCCATTGCCGCCTACGTAGAGCTCCCAGCCGGAGTCCACGGCAATAATGCCTATGTCCTTGATGCCGGACTCTGCGCAATTGCGCGGGCAGCCCGAGACGGCCAGCTTGACCTTGTGAGGGCTGCTCATTCCCACCAGGTCTTTTTCCAGGGCAATGCCCATGCCGGTGGAGTCTTGTGTGCCGAAACGGCAAAACTCGCTGCCGACGCAGGTTTTGACCGTACGCAAGCCTTTGCCGTAGGCGTGGCCCGAAGGCATGTCCAGATCTTTCCAGACATCGGGCAGGTCTTTCTTTTGCACACCCAGCAAATCGATGCGCTGGCCGCCGGTGACTTTCACCATGGGCACGTGGTATTTGTCCGCCACATCGGCAATCCGGCGCAACTCGGCCGGATTAGTCACCCCGCCCCACATGCGCGGTACAACGGAATAAGTGCCGTCCTTCTGGATGTTGGCGTGCATGCGCTCGTTGGCCAGGCGGGATTGCGCATCGTCCCTGGCTTCTCCTGGCCAAGTCGACATCACATAGTAGTTGAGAGCCGGGCGGCAGGTGGCACAGCCATCCGCACTGCGCCATTCCAGGAATTTCATGGCGTCCGAAATGGATGTCAGATGATGGTCCCTGATGGCCTTGCGGACTTCGCCGTGGGTAAAATCGCAGCAGCCGCATATGGCTTTTTCGGATTTGGGCTTGATGTTGGCGGCGCCGCCCACGCAGTTGATCAAGATCTGTTCGACCAAGCCGGCGCACGAGCCGCAGGAGCTGGCGGCTTTGGTATGTTTCTTGATTTCATCGACGGTGAACAGGCCTTGTTCGCGTATGGCCTTGACGATGGTTCCCTTGCATACGCCGTTGCAGCCGCAGACCTCGGTATCGTCGGGCATGCCCACCACGCTGTTCTGTCCGGCGTGGCCGGTATCGCCCACCGAACCTTCGCCGAACATCAGGTGGTCGCGCAAATCGTTGATCGATTTCGCTTCCCGTATCAGGCGGAAATACCAGGCGCCGTCGACGGTATCTCCGTACAGACAGGCGCCAATCAATCTGTCGTCCTTGATGACGAGCTTTTTGTATACGCCGCCTATAGGGTCGGACAGCGTGATGGCTTCGGTGTCGCCGCCGCCCGTGTAATCGCCCGCCGAAAACACATCGATGCCGGTGACTTTGAGCTTGGTCGAAGTCACGCTGCCCGGATAGCGCGAAATGCCGAAAAACGCCAGGTGATTGGCGGCGACTTTGGCCTGTTCGAACAGCGGCGCGACCAGGCCGTAGGCCATGCCGCGATGGCTGACACATTCGCCCACGGCGTAAATGCTGGGGTCGTAGGTTTGCAAGGTGTCATTGACGATAATGCCGCGATCGGTGTGTATGCCGGCCTGATCCGCCAGTTCTGTATTGGGCCGAATGCCGACTGCCATCACGATCAGGTCGGCGGCCAGTTCGCTGCCGTTCTTGAAGCGTATGCCTTTGACCTTGCCCTCTTCATTGCCCATGATCGATTCGGTCTGATGCTCCATCAGAAACTCCAGACCGCGTTGCTCCAGGCTGGTTTGCAGCAGGCCGGCGGCGGCACTGTCGAGTTGGCGATCCAGCAGGCTCGAGCCCAGATGCACGACCGATACTTTCATGCCGCGCACAGCCAGGCCATTGGCCGCCTCCAGCCCCAGAAGCCCGCCGCCGATGACAACCGCGTGCTTGTAGGCGGTGGCTGCATCGATCATGAGGTTGACGTCGCGTATGTCGCGGAAAGTTACGACGCCATTCAAGTCGCAGCCCGGAATCGGCAGGATGACGGGATTCGAGCCAGTCGCCAACAAGAGGCGGTCGTACCTGGCTACTGTTCCATCGTCGGCATGGACTTCTTTACGGGCGCGATTGATCTTGACGACTTTACGGTTCAGCAGCAGCTCGATATGGTTCTGCGCATACCAGTCCAGGTCATTGAGAATAATGTCCTTGATGGTTTGCTCGCCTGTCAGCACGGGCGACAGCAGGATCCGGTTGTAATTGGGATAGGGTTCGGAACCGAATACAGTAATGTCGTACAGAGTCGGGTCCAGCTTCAAAAGCTCTTCCAGGGTTCTGACACCGGCCATCCCATTGCCGACCATAACGAGTTTCAGCTTTTTCATAAATGCCTGCTTTTCAGTCAATTGGATATACAGAGAAAACGGGTCTTCGGTTTTTGTCGGCCTGAATGCGGCAGTCGGCAAACCATGAGGAACCGTTGATCTTCAATAGGTATCAAGCAATTAGCGTGCCAGTTTTTTTTCATGGAATAGGGCGCCGCGTACGCTTCTGCTTGCACTGGGGCGGTGCGCCGGATCGGGATTCCAGGCTTTGTGCACTATTAATGTGCCGGCTCTTGTGGGTGCTGTGGCGGGCGTGTGGCCTGCCCGGACACACAGGCAGGCAATAACACAGATGCCTGCCCGGGCGGGCACGGGATTTGCTTGAGTAGAAGAATCCGCTGGCTGGATTGCGCACTGGGCGCAGGCCGGGTCGAAGCGCGGGGAGGGTGCGGATGCGGCTATTTCCAATGTTCTGCGATGTGCGGGGAAAAGATGTGCTGGTCGTGGGCGGCGGCAGCGTTGCCTTGCGCAAGGTGCTTTTACTGCTTGATGCCGGCGCCCGGGTTTCCGTGGGTGCGCTGGCCATATGCGGCGATATGGCGCTGCTGGTCGAGCGGGGCAGAGTGCTGCACCGAGAGGGCGCCTATCATCGAGGATGGCTGGCAGGGCAGTGTCTGGTTATTGCCGCTACCAGCGATCGGCGGGTGAATGCATGCATTGCGCAGGACGCCGCGGCACTTGATTTGTGGGTGAATGTCGTCGACGATCCCGAGTTGTCCAGCTTTCATGTGCCGGCGATTGTGGATCGCTCACCCATGGTGATTGCGATCTCTTCATCGGGCATGGCGCCCGTGCTCGCCAGGCGCATGCGGGAAAGGCTGGAAAGTCTGCTGGACCGGAACTGGGGATCTCTGGCGCAATTGGCCGCCCGTTATCGGGCGGGAATACGTAAGCGATTCGGCGTTGTTTCCGAACGCCGCCGTTTTTATGCCTGGATGCTCGATGGGCCTGTTGCGGCACATATCAGGCAGGCGCGTTTCGCGGAAGCCGAAAGCACGCTGGCGCAGGCATTGGCCGCCGGAAGTTCTTTTGCAGACGGGCTTGTGTCGTTTGTGAATGTGGGCTCTCGCGACCCGGGCTTATTGACCTTGAAGGGTTTGCGGGCCTTGAATGAAGCGGATGTGGTGGTGTACGGCCGCGACATCGGCGACGGCGTGCTGGCTTTGGCCAGGCGCGACGCCGACATGTGCGAATCGAACGTGGATGCAGGTTCTTTGTGCGGCGACGGCTTCCGTGCTCAAACTCTAGGCTGGGTGCGGGAAGGCTTGCGTGTCGTGCATCTGCTTGGCGCGGGCGACAATGCGGGGCGGGAGGCGCTGATGTCGCATTTGTTGTCCATGAGCATTTGCTGCGAATGGATTCCGGGTGTTGCCGGCATCGATCCGCGCTGCCCCGCGCCGGCAGGGGCTGAGGGCTTAGTGCCGGCTGGTTACGCCGCTGGTGCCTGACGGATGAACCGCTTTGATGCCGTTCAGGGTGCGGAAGCATGTTTCGCGCGCTTGAGCCATGAAAGCGCTCAAATAACTGGCCTCGGCGTCTTCAATGCGCACTGCCGCATACAGCGTGCGCCAGACTCCCTGAGCGCCCAGGTGGCAGATGCGCAGCCAGCCTTGGTTCAGGTATTCGGTGAGCGCCCAGTTCGGCAGTGCGGCAACGCCGCGCTGGCTGGCAACCAGTTGCACAATGATAGGGGTCAGTTCGGCTTTGCGCAGGGCGGCCGGTTCAACGCCGGCTGGATCCAGGAAGGTCGTGAAAATGTCCAGCCTTTGTTTTTCGACCGGGTAGGTAATAAGCACCTGATCGGCCAGTTGATCGGGCTCGATGTATTTGTACTGGGCCAGAGGGTTGGCGGCCGAGACCGCCAGCACCAGCTCATAACTGAACAGGGGCAAGTACTGAATCACATCCATCGCTTGCGGGTCGGAGGTAATCACCACATCCAGGTCGCCCCGTATCAGAGCGGGCAGGGGGGCGAATGAAAACGCCGCCGATAAATCCAGAGCCACATCGGGCCAGTTCTGCCTGAACGCATCGAGCGCGGGCATCAGCCACTGGAAACAGGAATGGCACTCGATGGCCAGATGCAGGCGACCGGTGCGCCCGGCCGCCAGGCGCTGCAACTCGCGCTCCGTGGCTTTCAGGCGAGGCAATATTTCGTCGGCCAGGGCCAGTATGCGCAGTGCCGCGGTGGTCAGGCGCGCAGGGCGTGTACGCCGATTCAGGAGCGGGGTTTTGAGCCTGACTTCCAGGTCGCGCAGTTGGTGCGATAGCGCCGACTGAGTGACGTGCAGGCGATCGGCCGCTTCTTGCAGGCTGCCCGCTTCGCGTATGGCGGTCAGAGTTTCCAGGTGGCGGATTTCTAGCATGTGAGCTTGGGCTGCAACAATTGAATAGGTGTGGAATAGCGGAGCGTGGGCGCCGAGTCGGGGTGGCTTACACGCTATTATATGAAAAAAATTCAAGTTATGGATGTTGTATTTGATTTTGAATCATCAAGTGTGCGGTGCACAATATCAATACTTGATAATTCCTTGACTAGTTTGAAAATAAAATGACTATTATTCATAATCTTGGCTTTCCCCGTATTGGCGTGCAGCGCGAACTTAAACGCGCCCTGGAAGCGTATTGGGCCTGCAAGCAGTCTGCCGATGGCTTGCAGGACATTGGGCGTGAGCTGCGTGCACGCCACTGGGCGCTGCAAGCCAAGGCGGGTGTGGCTTTTGTTCCCGTCGGCGATTTCGCCTGGTACGACCAGATTCTGGAATGGTCTACCTTGCTGGGAGCCGTTCCTGCACGCTTCGCCCAGCCTTCCAATGAGTCGGTGGGCCTCGATACCTTGTTCAGGATGGCTCGCGGGCGCGCTCCATCGGGTGCCTCCGCCGCCGCCTGCGAAATGACCAAGTGGTTCGACACCAACTATCACTACATCGTTCCCGAGCTTGCGCCGCAGCAAAGCTATCGTATTGCGCGCGAGGATTTATTTGATCAGATTCGCGAAGCGCAGGCTTTGGGGCATCAGGCCAAGCCGGTGATTCCCGGGCCCTTGACCTGGTTATGGCTGGGCAAGGGCGATGCGTTTCCCGGCGGGGCGGGCGACACGGGCAAACTGGCCCTGCTTGAGAGTCTTCTGCCTGTGTATGTAGAGGTGTTGGCGCGATTCAAGGCCCTGGGAGTACAGTGGGTGCAGGTCGATGAACCCATCCTGACCCTGGATTTGCCCGTCGAATGGCGCCAGGCGTACCGGCAGGTTTATTCCCGCCTGGCGGGCGCCGGCCTGAATCTGTTGCTGACGACCTACTTTGAAGCCATCAAGGACAACGCCGCTGTATTGCAAGACTTGCCCGTGCAAGGCCTGCATATCGATCTGGTGCGTGCGCCAGGACAATTGTCCGAACTTGCCGCGCTATTGCGACCCGATCAGGTTTTATCGGCAGGTATCGTCAATGGCCGCAACATTTGGCGCACCGATCTGGATCGGGCCCGGGATCTGCTTGCTCCGCTCAAGGCGCAACTGGGCGATCGCCTGTGGCTGGCTCCGTCGTGCTCCCTGCAACATGTACCCGTCGATCTCGATGTCGAGCGCGAACTGGATCCGGAGCTGAAAAGCTGGTTGTCGTTTGCCGCGCAGAAGCTCGACGAATTGCGCTGGCTGGCTGCGTCGCTCGACGGCGGCGCCGACGCCGGCACGCAAGAGGCGCTGCAGGCGCAGCGTGCCGCTTTGCAGGCGCGCAGGGAATCCCCGCGTATTCATAATGCCGCCGTGCAGCGGCGCCTGGAAGCCGTGGCACAGCTAAGCCGCGATCGGGCTCCTTTCGCCCAGCGCATCAAGCGCCAGCAGCAAGAGCTGGGCCTGCCGGCTTATCCGACCACGACGATAGGCTCGTTTCCGCAAACAACTGAAATCAGGGCCTTGCGCCGCGACTGGAAGGCTGGAGCCCTGTCCGATGCCGGCTACGAAAAAGCCATACGCAGTGAAATTGAACAGGTCATACGCTTCCAGGAAAAGATCGGGCTGGATGTGCTGGTGCATGGCGAACCCGAACGCAACGATATGGTGGAGTATTTTGGCGAGTTGCTGGCCGGTTTTGCCTTCACGCAAAACGGCTGGGTCCAGAGTTATGGCTCGCGCTGCGTCAAGCCGCCCGTCATTTTTGGCGATGTGGTCCGGCCGGCGCCCATGACGGTGGCCTGGGCGGCATACGCTCAATCGCTGACGGAAAAGCCGGTCAAAGGTATGCTGACGGGGCCGGTCACTATTCTTCAATGGTCCTTTGTGCGGGACGACCAGCCGCGCCAGACTACTTGCCGCCAATTGGCGCTGGCTCTGCGCGACGAGGTGGTCGATCTGGAAAAAGCGGGTATCGGCGTTATCCAGATCGACGAGCCGGCGTTCAGGGAAGGCCTGCCTCTGCGCCGCGCCGATTGGACTTCGTATCTGGACTGGGCGGTTGACTGCTTCCGGCTGTCGACGGCGGGAGTCCGGGAAGAAACCCAGATCCATACGCATATGTGCTATTCCGAGTTCAATGACATTATTGATTCGATTGCCGCCATGGATGCCGACGTGATCACGATAGAAACATCGCGTTCCAATATGGAGCTGCTTGGCGCGTTTGAAGACTTCGATTATCCCAATGACATAGGGCCGGGCGTATACGACATACACTCGCCCAATGTGCCCAAAGTCGACTGGATGGTCGATCTCATGCAGAAAGCCGCGGGCCGCCTGCCCAGCGAGCGTCTTTGGGTCAACCCCGATTGCGGCCTGAAAACGCGGGCCTGGCCGGAAACCGAAGCGGCGCTGCTTGCCATGGTCGAGGCCGCTCGCATATTGCGCCAGGCAGCCTGACCTCGGGCTTCATGCCTGGAGGGGGCGCATGGCTTGCCGGCCCGTTCCCTTCAGGCCCGTGGACGTACAGGTAAGACGGCGGCGCCTGCGTTATACTTGCCGGGTTTATCGTCTTATTTGCATTTCCGCCCGTACATGCCCCTGCCGCCATCCGATATCGCCCGCGAGCCATTGCACACGCGTTCCATACGCGTGAATTCATTTGCTCGGGAAGACGGCCAATGGGATCTCGAAGCCGAGCTCATCGATGTCAAGGCTTACGATTTTCCCGGAAACGACGGCGTGGTTCGTTCGGCGGGCAGCCCTGTGCATCATATGCATCTGCGCGTCACGATCGATGAGCAATTCACGATCACGTCGGCTGTTGCCGTGTACGACGCCGCTCCCTACAACACGTATTGCACCGCCATCGCGCCCGATTATGAAGCGCTGGTCGGCATGAATCTGCTGCGCAATTTCCGCCAGGTGGTCAAAGACCGGTTTGCGCGCACAGCGGGCTGTACGCACCTGACCGAGCTCTCTTACGTGCTGCCGACGGTGGCCGTGCAGTCCATGGCCAACAAGCGTCGCAAGGAAAGGCTTTCAGGCAAATCAGCCCAAAAGCCTTTTCAGCTTGATGGCTGCCATGCCTTGCGCATCGACGGTCCGGTGGCGAAAGAGTTCTATCCCCAGTGGTATATCGCTCCTCCATTCGAGGAGAAATGCGAATAGGCCGTTTACCGATGTGGCGCGCAACAGTGTTGCCAGGCACTGGCGTGAGCATTTTTTCTAATTCTTTCCGTTCTGACAGGTAATAAATGAAAATTCACGAGTATCAAGGCAAGGAACTGTTGAGAAAGTTTGGTGTGACCGTGCCGCGCGGAATTCCAGCTTTTTCCGTAGATGAAGCCGTTGCGGCGGCCGAGAAACTGGGCGGCCCCGTTTGGGTTGTCAAGGCTCAGATTCACGCGGGTGGCCGGGGCAAGGGCGGCGGCGTCAAGCTGGCCCGCTCGATCGATGAGGTTCGTCAGTTGTCCTCTGAAATCCTGGGCATGCAGCTGGTTACGCATCAAACCGGTCCCCAGGGCCAGAAGGTGCGCCGTCTGCTCATCGAAGAAGGCGCCGACATCAAAAAAGAATATTACGTCGGTATCGTGACCGATCGCGCCACCCAGCGCGTCTGCGTGATGGCATCCAGCGAAGGCGGGATGGACATCGAAGAGGTCGCTGAAAGCTCGCCCGAAAAGATTCTCAAGGTTTTTGCCGATCCCACGGTTGGCCTGAGCACTGACGAAGCCGCCGGCCTGGCTCGCGGCATAGGCGTACCCGAGGCCTCAGTGGGCAAGGCCGCCGCCGAATTCCAGAAACTCTACAAGGTTTACTGGGAAACCGACGCTTCGCTGGCCGAGATCAATCCGTTGATTCTGACGGGCTCGGGCGACATCATTGCCCTGGACGCCAAGTTCAATTTCGATTCGAATGCCTTGTTTCGTCATCCCGACATCGTTGCCTATCGCGACCTCGAGGAAGAAGATCCCGCCGAAATCGAAGCCAGTAAGTTCGACCTGGCCTACATCCAGCTCGACGGCAATATCGGCTGCCTGGTCAACGGCGCGGGCCTGGCCATGGCCACCATGGACACCATCAAGCTGTTTGGTGCCGAACCCGCCAATTTCCTGGATGTCGGTGGCGGCGCGACCGCCGAGAAAGTGACCGAAGCATTCAAGATCATGCTCAAGAATGACAGCGTAAAGGCGATCCTGGTGAATATTTTCGGCGGCATCATGCGTTGCGATGTCATTGCCGAAGGCGTCATTGCCGCCTGCAAGGCCGTTAACCTGAGCGTGCCTCTGGTTGTGCGCATGAAAGGGACCAACGAAGAGCTCGGCAAGAAAATGCTGGCCGAGTCGGGCTTGCCCATCATCAGTGCCGACACCATGGCCGATGCCGCGACCCGCGTCGTGGCCGCCGTGAAATAAGAATATTGCCGAGGATTTGTAAATGTCGATTTTGATCAACAAAGACACTAAAGTTATTACCCAGGGAATTACCGGGAAAACCGGCCAGTTCCACACGCGCATGTGCCGTGAATACGCCAATGGCAAGGCCGCTTTTGTGGCCGGTGTGCATCCCAAGAAAGCGGGTGAGGATTTCGAAGGCATTCCTATTTTCGCTTCGGTAAAAGATGCCAAGGCACAAACCGGAGCAAGCGTTTCGGTCATCTACGTTCCGCCCGCGGGCGCCGCCGCGGCAATCTGGGAGGCTGTCGAAGCCGATCTGGACCTGGTCATCTGCATTACCGAAGGCATCCCCGTTCGCGACATGCTTGAAGTGCGTAACCGCATGCGCGATCAAAACAAGAAAACCTTGTTGCTGGGACCCAATTGCCCAGGCCTGATCACTCCCGATGAAATCAAGATCGGGATCATGCCTGCTCATATCCATCGCAAGGGCCGCATCGGCATCGTCAGCCGCTCCGGCACCCTGACTTATGAAGCCGTCGCCCAGGTTACCGAACTGGGTCTGGGCCAATCGAGCGCCGTTGGTATCGGCGGAGACCCCATCAACGGCCTGAAGCATATCGATATCTTGCAGCGATTCAACGACGATCCCGAAACGGATGCCGTCATCATGATCGGCGAAATCGGCGGCCCCGATGAAGTCAATGCGGCGCAGTGGGCCAAAGACAATATGAAAAAACCGGTGGTCGGCTTTATTGCCGGCGTTACCGCTCCGGCAGGCAAGCGCATGGGCCACGCCGGTGCGCTGATCTCGGGTGGCGCCGATACGGCGGATGCCAAGCTGGAAATCATGGAAGCGTGCGGCATTCGCACCACGCGCAACCCGTCCGAAATGGGCAAGTTGCTGAAGTCGATGTTGTAGGTCGACAAAGCCATATAAAAAAGCCCGCTTAGGCGGGCTTTTTTGTTCGGACCGATCAGCGGCCCTTCATCCTGA
This sequence comes from Paralcaligenes ginsengisoli, assembly GCF_054781135.1. Lineage (NCBI taxonomy): Bacteria > Pseudomonadati > Pseudomonadota > Betaproteobacteria > Burkholderiales > Alcaligenaceae > Paralcaligenes > Paralcaligenes ginsengisoli. The sequence goes on along the minus strand of NZ_BAAGUZ010000006.1, from coordinate 111,178 downwards.
AGGGGCCAGAACGCACTTGCGATTAACTAACCAATCAATTAGTATACGCCGACAAACCAGAAATATTCAAAATCCTCGGAACTAAAAACTTAACTAATCAGTTAATTAGAGAACAATCATGGAACAGAAGCCCGAACAACGTACCTCTGGTGGTCGGCGATCTCGTAAAGACGACACGTCTGGGCGTGAGCGCCTGCTGGACACCGCGATCCTGTTGTTCTCGGACCGCGGCATTGCCAACACGACCATTGCGCAGATCGCGAAGGCTGGGAAAGTGACCTCGGCGATGGTGCATTACTGGTTCGAGACGCGCGAGAAACTCTACGATGCGGTGGTCGAGGAACGTCTCGGGCCGCTGATACAGGCGATCTGGGAGCCTGCCGACATCGAACACGAAAGCGCCATAGAACTGATCCGGGGGCTGTTGACACGGATGTTCGAGGTAACGGATGCCGCACCTTGGGTACCATCGCTCTGGCTGCGGGAAATCGTCCAGGTCGGCGGTTTGCTGCGCGAACGCCTGCTTCGTCGCATCCCGCGCGACCGCAGCATTGCCTTCCGCCAGAAAATCGTCGAGGCGCAATCCCGTGGCGAGGTCAATTCAGAGATCGAACCCGATCTGTTGTTCACCTCGATGCTGGCCCAAGTGATGTTGCCGCAGGCGACGAGCTCTTGCGTCTGGCACGAGGGCGACACCATGATGAGCCTTGGCCGCGAGCAGATTCAGCGCCACGCCGTTGCACTTTTGATGAGGGGCCTGATGGGGCCTGCGATTCGTTCGGAAGAACACAATGGGGGGCGGAAATGAGCGCCGCCTCCCGCCTGTCGCAGCTTCTCGCTCCTCTGAGTTTGCTTTGCCTTACAGCGCTTGCCGGCTGTGCAGTGGGGCCAAACTTCGTCCGGCCCAATGTCGCTCAAAACGCCGACTATTCACGAGACAAGTTAAGGCCGACAACGGCTTCGGCCGACGTGGCGGCAGGCGGCGCCGCGCAGCGGCTTGTCGCCGGAATGGATATTCCCGGGCAATGGTGGACGCTTTTCCGCTCGCCGACGCTGAACGCGCTGGTCGACGAGGCACTTCGGGCCAATCCGGATATTGCCGCCGCTCAAGCCGCGCTTCGCCGAGCCAACGAGCTGGTCTATGCCGATCAGGCATCGCTGTTTCCATCCCTGAGCGCCACGGCGTCCAGTACCCGGGAGAAGATATCGGGTTTAAGCTCGACCGGTGCGGCCAGTTCCAGCAGCTCGCTCTCGCAGATCCTGACCGTCCATTCAGCGTCCTTGAGCGTTTCCTATGCCCCGGATGTTTTCGGTGGTACCCGCCGCCAGATTGAATCGTCCGCTGCGCAGGCCGAGTATGAACGCTACCAACTGGAGGCGACTTATCTGACATTGAGTTCGAATGTCGTCAACACGGCCATAAGCCTGGCATCCGTGCGCGATCAGGTGGCTGCAACCGAGAAAATCATCGAGCTTCAAAACGATCAGCTCAATCTTTTGAAGTCTCAGCGGTGGCTTGGGGCTATCTCCAGTATCAACGTACTCGCTCAGGAGGCGGCACTCGCACAAACGCGCGCCACCTTGCCGGCCCTGCAAAAGCAACTCGCGCAAACGCGCAACCAATTGATGGCTTATCTCGGCCGCTTTCCCAACCAGGATCGCGGCGAGAGTTTTGATCTGGCATCCCTCCATCTGCCGGAAGAGTTGCCGGTCAGCCTGCCCTCGGCCATCGTGCAACAGCGGCCGGATGTGCGTTCCGCCGAGGCTCAACTGCATCAAGCCAGTGCCAATATCGGTGTTGCCGTGGCCAATCAACTGCCCCAGTTCAACCTCACCGGGTCGCTTGGCTCCGGTGCATCGAGCGTCAGCAAATTGTTTACCTCAGGCACAGGAGTTTGGAGCCTCATTGGATCGATCACCCAGCCGATTTTCGACGCGGGGGCGCTCAAACACCGCAAGCGCGCAGCCGTGGCGGCGTATGACGAATCGGCCGCACGTTACCGCGGCACGGTGGTTGCCGCATTCCAGGATGTATCCAACGCGCTGCGGGCCCTGGAAGCCGATGCCGACGCGCTCGCCCAGCAGGTGGCGGCCGAACGTGCCGCCCAGGAAAGCCTGGCTCTTGCGCAGGCTCAGTTTCGGCTTGGCGCGGTTGGCTATCTGAATCTGCTCACCGCGCAACAAACCTATCAAAACGCGGTCCTTACGCGGGTCCGGGCACAGGCCGCCCGCTATAGCGATACGACTGCGCTGTTCCAGGCTCTGGGCGGCGGGTGGTGGAACCGCACGGATGTGGATCCCGCCGCCTCGGGCAGTTCGACCGATTTGAACAATAGAATTAGTGAGAAGACCCATGGCTGAAATTAAGACCGCCTCGTCCCCGTCCATCCAGTCGACCGAACCCGGCGGCGCGCGCAAACGACGATTGCTTCGGCCGATGATCGCCATGATTGGGGTGGTTTTGATCATCGTCCTGATCATCGGCGGTGTGAAGTTCATCCAGATATCGAAGCTGATCGCACAATCAAAAGCCCCTCAACCGCCCGCCGTGGTTACGACCATCAATGCGCAGTTCGCCGATTGGCAACCGAGCGTCTCTGCCGTGGGATCGATGAAAGCTGTTCGCGGCGTCGATGTCACGACAGAAGTTGGCGGCATCGTCCGCACCATTGCGTTCAAGCCGGGGCTGGACGTTTCGGCCGGCGATCTTCTCGTCCAGCTGAATGCGGATGCCGATGTCGCGCAGCTTCATTCGCTCGAGGCGACCGCCAATTTGGCCGCAACTGTCCTCAAGCGCGACAAAGCACAGCTTAAAGTGAGCGCGGTGTCGCAGGCGCAAGTCGATTCTGACGATGCCGACTTTAAAGCGAAACGCGCGGCGGCGGAACAACAGCGGGCTTTGGTCGCGAAGAAAACGATACGCGCGCCGTTTGCCGGGCGGATTGGCATCACCAGTGTCAATCCCGGCCAATATCTCAACCCCGGCGACAAGATCGCAACACTGCAGACATTCGATCCCATATACATCGACTTCAATATACCCCAAGCGCAGCTCGAGGCGATTGCCACCGGCCAAGCCGTCTCGGTCACTGCGACCGGTCTGCCCAAGCAAACCTTCGTCGGGAAGGTGAGTGCAATCGACGCGAAGTTCGATCCGGCCACGCGGAACGTCGCCGTCGAGGCGACCATTGGGAATCCGAAGCAAAAATTAATGCCGGGAATGTTTGCCCGCGCCGTCGTCGAGTCGGGAGCGGTGCAGCACTACCTCACCGTTCCACAAACCGCCGTGACCTACAACCCTTATGGGACGACAGTCTTCATCGCGGTACATAAGAAGGACGAGCAAGGCAAGGATGTTCTCACGGCCCAGCAGACGTTCATCGAAACGGGCCCGGCCCGTGGTGACCAGGTCGCCATCCTGTCTGGCGTGAAGGAGGGCGACGTAGTGATCACGAGTGGCCAGATGAAGCTGAAGAATGGCTCGCCGGTGAAGGTCGATAACCGCAGCACTCCCTTGAACGCCGTATCCCCGACTCCGCAAGAACGATAGGGCCTCCCATGAAATTCACCGATACCTTCATCAAGCGACCGGTCTGGGCCATCGTTATTTCGCTGCTTATCCTGATACTGGGGTTGCGATCGATCTCCGACCTGCCCATTAATCAGTGGCCGCGCACCGAAAACACGGTGGTCACCATTATGACAAGCTACTACGGCGCCGACGCCGCCACGGTAGCCGGCTTTATCACACAGCCACTCGAATCGGCCATCGCACAGGCGCAAGGCATCGATTACTTGTCCTCCTCGAGCATCACAGGGGTGTCGACAATTACGGCAACGCTGCGGCTCAACTACGACTCCAGCAAGGCACTGACCGAGATCAACACCCAGATCAACTCGGTGAAGAACCAGCTCCCGGCGCAGGCCCAGCAGCCGGTGCTGACAGTGGCGGTTGGACAGACCACGGACGCCATGTACCTGGGCTTCTTCAGCGATGTAATACCCACGAACAACATCACCGATTATCTTGTGCGGGTCGTCAAGCCCAAACTCGATTCGATCGAAGGCGTGCAGACCGCGGAGATCCTTGGGGGGCGCCAATTCGCTCTTCGCGCCTGGCTGGACCCGAACAAGCTGGCAGCCCACAACGTTACGGCACAGGACGTTTCCACTGCCTTGTCGAACAACAATTATTTATCCGCGGTCGGTTCGACAAAAGGGCAGATGGTGACGGTCGATCTGACCGCTGGAACGGATCTGCACAGCGTAGCCGAGTTCAAGCGACTCGTCGTCAAGCACAACGGCGACGCACTCGTGCACCTGGAAGATGTAGCGAACGTCACACTGGGCGCGGAGGACTACAACACCAGCGTCGCATTCTCCGGCAAACGCTCCGTGTTCATCGGCATCAAGGTGGCGCCAAATGCCAATATCCTGACCGTCGCGGAAAGTGTACGCAAGGCGTTTCCCGATCTGCAATCTCAATTGCCAGCGGGCGTTCGAGGCAATATCGTCTACGACTCCACGGAATTCATCAATACGTCGATCGATGAGGTCGTCAAGACGCTGGCCGAGGCCATGCTTATTGTCACGATCGTCATCTACCTGTTCCTTGGCTCGTTTCGAGCCGTGATTGTCCCCTTGGTGGCGATTCCGCTTTCGCTCATCGGGGCATTCTTCATCATGTTCCTGCTCGGATACTCCATCAACCTTCTGACGCTTCTCGCCCTTGTGCTGGCAATCGGCCTTGTTGTCGACGATGCCATTATTGTGGTCGAAAATGTGGACCGCCATATCAAGGAAGAAGGTAAAGGGGTGTTGGAGGCAGCGCTCATGGCGGCACGGGAACTCGGAGGCCCGATTGTCGCCATGACCGCCGTGTTGATTGCCGCGTATGTACCCATCGGATTGCGCAGCGGCCTCACAGGCGCGCTCTTCAAGGAGTTCTGCTTCTCGTTGGCTGGTGCCGTGACCGTGTCCGGCGTGGTGGCGTTGACTCTCTCTCCCATGATGACCTCGCGGCTATTCAGGCCCGGGAAGGAAGAGGGGCGATTCGCGCGCCTGCTTGATCACTACTTCGACCGACTGCGCGGCTGGTACCACCGGGTGCTTTCGGGTGGGTTAAACGTCTGGCCGGTGCTTGTGATCTTTGGCTTTGTCCTGTTCATTCTCGTGGCAGCCAGCGGCATGACCGCCAAGAGCGAGCTCTCTCCGACCGAGGATCAAGGCTTGGTGTTCATGCAGATCAAGGGGGCGCCCAATGCCTCGCCCCAGCAGATGGAAATGCTTGCCGACCAGGCATTCAAGATCGCGAACAAGGAACCCGAGTATGAGCAAATGTTCCAGTTGACTGGTGTGCCATCGCTCAATCAGGGGCTGGGCGGGGTTCTGCTGAAGCCCTGGGGAGAGCGCAGTCGATCCCAGGCGGAGCTGATCATGGATCTCCAGCAGAAATGGAACCAAGTGGCGGGCGCGAAGATCGCCGCCTTCCCGCTGCCGTCGTTACCGGGTTCTCAGGGTTTGCCTGTCCAGTTTGTCATCACCACGACAGAGCCCATCGAGAATCTGAATGAAGTCGCCCAGGCTGTCCTGGCCGAAGCGCAAAAGGAAAAACTGTTCTGGTTCGCGGATCTGGACCTGAAGCTCGACAAGCCGCAAGCCAAGCTGGTCGTCGACCGGGAGAAGATCGCCGCCCTGGGGATGACCGAGGCGGACGTCGGCGCGGCGCTGTCGGCCGCGCTAGGCGGCAACTATGTCAACTACTTCTCGACCGCTGGGCGGTCATATAAAGTGATCCCGCAGGTGCTGCAAGTCGACCGCCTCAACCCCGACCAGATTCTGAACTACTACATTCGAACTCCATCGGGATCGATGATTCCCGCTCGTACGGTGGCACATATTGAAACGTCGGTGCAGCCGGAGTCGATCAACCACTTCCAGCAACTCAACTCGGCCACCATTTCAGGGGTCAGCGGATTGTCCCAAGGCGAACTGCTGACGAAATTGAACACGATTCTACAAAAGGTGGCTCCATCGGGATACTCGGCTGACTACTCGGGCGAGTCGCGCCAGTTCATGCAGGAGTCTGGCGGATTCGTCGGCCTCCTCCTGTTCTCGATTCTCATCGTCTATCTTGCGCTGGCGTTCCAGTTCGAGAGCTTCCGAGACCCCATCGTGATCCTGTTCTCCGTGCCACCGGCGCTCTTTGGCGCGCTGGCATTCATCACCATGGGCTTCGCTTCCATCAATGTGTACACTCAGGTGGGCCTTGTGACTCTTCTCGGGCTCATCACGAAACACGGGATCCTGATAGTCCAGTTTGCCAACGAACTGCAGCGCTCGGGCCGCAGCAAGCGCGAGGCAATTGAAGAAGCGGCAGCGGTACGACTGCGGCCAATCCTGATGACGACAGCGGCAATGGTCCTGGGCGTTGTGCCGCTCGTCTGGGCATCCGGCGCTGGCGCGGCTGGGCGCCACGACATGGGCCTGGTTATTTTCGCAGGCCTTTCGATCGGAACCATGCTGACTCTCTTTATGGTTCCCGCCATGTACATGTTCATCGGAACCACCCATCGTCACGAGGCGGAACAGCCGCCATCTACTCCCGTTGCATGACAGGCACCGCCTTCAAGGCGGTCGAGCGGGCCGGAGAACTTTCCAGGGCTGACGCGCAAAGGGGCTCGGCCGGTGGTCGGGCCAGTGACGGCCCCGTGGCCGGCCGCCCGATGTCGAATGCGGGTCTGAACGGGGGCAAGGCTCCCCGGGAACCGCCTATTAATTTCCAAGGCGGTATCTGCAGATGGGGGCAACTCAACATCAAAGTTTGGGCGCCGTTTCAGGCGTTTGTCATGATCGGCCCGAATGAAATCCATTCTTTGAAAGCTTGCTTACGAATAACTGACTATAATATTTGCCGTGCGCCGCAAACCCAATGCCGGCTCGCAACCTATATTAAAGGGTGGCGCGCACCTGTCTCATTTGTTTAACGAAGGGGGTCTTCATAAAAAGGAAAGGGGAATGGATTTAAGTTCTACAACTTTTTGGTTCGCGTTACTGGAAATAATCTGGGTCAATATTTTATTGTCGGGCGATAATGCCGTTGTCATCGCTCTTGCGGCCCGATCCTTGCCTGTCGAGCAGCAGCGTACGGCCATTGTTGCCGGATCGGCGGGTGCCATTGTCTTGCGTATTGTCCTGACATTGGTTGCCGCGCAATTGTTGTTGCTGCCGTGGCTGAAGGTCATAGGCGCCGTCCTGCTTGTATATATTGGTGTAAGCCTGCTCATGCCGGAAGGGGACGACTCGGGTAAGGAAAAACAATATGGCAGTTTGTGGGCGGCTATACGCACCATCCTGATCGCCGACCTGGTCATGAGCCTGGATAATGTGGTGGCAGTGGCGGCGGCGGCTAATGGCGACACATTTCTGTTGATTCTGGGCCTTGCAATCAGTATTCCTTTAGTTATTTTTGGCAGTACCTTATTACTGAAAGTAATAGAACGCTTGCCCATTATTGTCTGGCTGGGGGCTGCTTTATTGGGCTTTATCGCAGGAGAAATGCTGGTCAGCGACCCGGCTTTGGTCGGTTCAATCGATCAAATTTCCGACTCTATCCATGCGTCTTCTCAGCAATTCGAACTCGCGGTAGGGGCGTTTGGGGCTATTCTGGTCCTGGCGGTAGGCAAATTTTTTCTGCAAAAAGCCAAAACTGACTAGAAGCTGAATTACAATAGCCGGCGATTGGTACGCCTCGACGCACGGTGTGCGCCGAGGTTTTTTTCGTTCGTCAGGGGCGATACAGGAATTGAAATGATAGAGTTTTTCCAAATGCTGGAGTGGGGGGCGATTTTTCAGATCGTCATGATCGATATTTTGCTGGGTGGCGATAATGCGGTAGTCATCGCTCTGGCATGCCGAAATCTGCAGTCCCGGCAGCGGATTCAGGGAATCTTGTGGGGGACCGTCGGGGCTATCGTCTTGAGGGTCGTCCTGATTGCTTTTGCCCTTACCTTGCTGAATATTCCGTTTCTCAAGGTGGTAGGGGCTTTGCTGCTGCTATGGATCGGGGTCAAGCTGCTGATTCCTGAAAACGACAGCCACGAAAACATCAAGGGCGGAAGTTCTGTCTGGACCGCGGTGAAAACGATACTGATCGCCGACTTTGTCATGAGCCTCGATAATGTCATAGCCATTGCGGGGGCGGCGCAAAATGCCGATCCAAGCCATCAATTGGCTTATGTCGTGTTCGGGCTGGTCATAAGCGTACCCATAATTATCTGGGGCAGCACCCTGGTCCTGAAACTCATTGATCGTTTCCCTCTGGTGGTCACCTTGGGCGCGGCTTTGCTGGGCTGGATCGCGGGCGGAATGCTGGTTACCGACGTTTTTGTTGTCGATCAAATCGGCGAAGTCTCGACTGCGGTTAAAATTGCGGCTGAAGTGGCTGGAGCCCTACTGGTTGTCCTCCTGGGCAAATGGTTTGCCGGCCGCAAGGTTGTTGTCAAGGAAACCGCTAATGGGTCTGTTTAAATCTTCCGATCGCAAAAAAAACGAATCGGGCCTGTCGTTGCTGCAAGGCTTGCTCATCCTGGCCATTCTCGGCGTGATTGCCACGGTGATCGTGACCAGCCTGGCAGGGTAACGGTATGCAATCCACGCCTGCCTCACTGGTAATTGCTACGCGTGCCAGCCGGCTTGCCTTGTGGCAGGCCGAGCACGTGCGTGATCGCCTGACGAGCCTGTATCCCGGTTGCAAGGTCAGCCTGCTTACCTTGACTACACGGGGCGACCAGATTCTTGATCGCACTTTGTCCAAAATCGGCGGCAAGGGTCTGTTTATCAAAGAGCTGGAAACCGCGTTGCTCGACGGTCGCGCCGATCTGGCCGTGCACTCGCTCAAGGATGTGCCCGTCGATCTGCACGATCCGTTCGAACTATCGGTCGTGCTCGAACGCGATGATCCTCGCGACGCGCTGGTATCCAACCAGTACGATACTCTCGATCAATTGCCTGCCGGGGCAGTGGTCGGTACGTCCAGCCTGCGTCGCGAGGCGCAGATCCGTGCGCAATACCCGCATCTGACGGTAAGGCCTTTGCGTGGCAATCTGGATACCCGCCTGGGCAAGCTCGATAAAAACGATTACGCGGCCATTATTCTTGCTGCGGCCGGCTTGAAGCGCCTGGGCCTGGAATCGCGTATACGCGGCCATCTGTCGCCGGAACAAAGCCTGCCGGCCGCGGGCCAGGGCGCTTTGGGAGTGGAGGCTTTGGCGGGGCGGGCCGATGTGCGCGCGTGGCTGGCGCCCCTGGCTTGCCCGGCCACCAGCGCTTGCGCTATTGCCGAGCGTTCGGTTTCACGTGTATTGGGAGGCTCGTGTCAGGTGCCTCTTGCGGCATTTGCCCAGGTGGCGGGCGCGAGTCTGCATCTGCGTGCGCTGGTGGCCGAGCCCGACGGCTCGCGCATCATTCGCGCTGAATCGTCGGGTCCGATCGAATCGGCCCGGCAGTTGGGTGAGCACGTGGCGCAGGCATTGCTCGACAAAGGGGCAGGACCCATACTGGCCAGGCTGTCTGCTTCGACGGCTGACAATTAAGCGGATTGCCGATGGTTGAGCAGACCATTGCATCTTTTGCCGTTCTGACGCGTCCGGAAGGCCAGAATGAAGGCTTGGCGGATCGTCTGAAAGCTTGCGGCCTCGAGGCGCTGATACTGCCGAGCTTGGCCATACGGCCTTTGCACGACGATCCTGCCGTAGTGCCTTTGCCTTCCGACTATGATCTTCTGGTTTTTGTCAGCGGCAACGCCGCGCGGCTTTATCTGGATCTGCTGCGCCGTCGCGACCCCAGGCCGCAATGGCCGCAGACAAGCAGGGTTGCCGCGGTGGGCGAGGCAAGCGCGCAATCCCTTTACAACGCCGGATTCATTCCGCGTTCGCATATCCTGCATCCCAGTTTGCCGGGGCAGCAGGATTCCGAAGCCTTGTGGGCGCTCCTGCGGCAATCGGGGCATCGTTTTGAGCGAGTGCTGATTGTTCGTGGCCAAACAGGCAGGGAGTGGCTGGGGCAGCAGTTCGAACTGGCCGGGGCCCATGTGCGGCGATATCCGCTTTATCGGCGCGAGACCGTGCACTGGTCGCCGGCGCAATGCGATCTTTTAAGAACGCGGCTGGAGGCGCGGCAAATACCGGTTTGCGTACTGACCAGCGGCGAAAGCGTCGAGGCGCTGCGCGTCAATATCGAGCGCAACAGCTTGTATCAGCTCTGGGAGCGCGCCCGGTTTGTCGCGATACACGAACGCGTGGCGAGCCGATTACAATCGGTGCTCGCAGGGGCGGCTGGCAAGGCATCTGTTCCAGTGGTAAAAATATGCTCACCGAATGATGATGCAATTTTTCATACTATTGTATCGACCGCTACCCTATAAAAAGGCGCTAAGGACTACAATCCCGCTATGACAGATAAAAACCCCGAGAACCGTCAGGCCAATACTCCGGCCTCCAACGAAAGCAAATCTTCTCCCGGTAGCGCCACATCGCCAGCCAGACCCAAAAGGCAGGAAAAAGGGCGTCCGGCGTTAGCCATTGCGCTGATTATCGTCGTTGTCCTGGCCCTGGGCCTGGGTGCGGCATTGTGGTATCAGCAAAAAATATTCAGACAGGCCAGAACGGCTGTAATGAGCCAGCTGGAAAGCAGCACGAGCGCGGCCAATCAGGCCAGCGAACAGGCCCAGCAGGCCTTGTCCCTGGCTCAGTCGCAGTCCGGCGAACTCAGCACGCTGCAGGCTGCGCTGCATGAGTCCCAGGCGCGCTACCAAAGCCTGGAGCAGGCTTTCCAGACGCTCACCGACAGCGGTTCCGATCTGGTGCTGGTCAACGATGTCGATCATCTGGTCACAATTGCCCACCAGCAGTTGTCGCTGGGCGGTAACGTAGCCAATGCCATCGTTGCGCTCGAAACCGCGCAGGCCCAGCTGGCTCGTGCCAATCGGCCAAACCTTGCGTCGCTGCAGCAAACAATCAACGGTGATCTCGACCGCCTGAGGCTGGCTGCGACGATCGATGTTCCCTTGCTGTCGGGCCGGCTCAACGAACTCAGCAAGCTGGTCAGCCGGGCGCCCTTATGGGTTCCCGACGATGCGGCACCCAAGGTTTCCGACAGCGTCGCGGCCCCGGCCGACGCCGCTGCGGCCAGTCAGGACAACGACGCGGCCGATGCCGATGCGTCATGGTGGCAGCGGTCTATTGCCACTGTTGGCGACTGGTCCGTCCAAGCCTGGTCCGCGCTGCGTCAGGATCTTGGTAAATTCATCAGTGTGCGTCGGGCCGAAAATCCGGCAGCCCTGCTGATGTCGCCCGATCAGGCCGGGCAATTGCGCGAGAACCTGCGGCTGCACATCATGACCGCCCAACTGGCGCTGTTGATGCATCAGCCCGAAATCTGGCAGACAGAAACCCAGGCCCTGGTGCAGGCGCTCAGTACCCGTTACGATCCGCAGGCAAGCGATACAAGGCAGGCGCGCAAGATCGCTTTGCAATTGGCCGACACAGCCATCGGCGTCAAGCTGCCAACGGTCAGCAATAGCCTGCAAGCGCTCGAAACCCTGCGCGAATCGGCTGCCAAGGCAGCTCAGCAGCAGGCTGTTGAGCCGGCGGCCGAAAGCGCCGCCAGCCCTGCCCAAGCCCCGACGGCCACGGCCCATGCGCCCGTTCCTGCGGCCCCGCCTGCAAATCCGCAGCCCACCAAGCCTCAGGAATAAGTTATGCGGACATGGTTTTGGACTTTTCTGGTTTTGGCCCTGGCGGTCGGCCTGGCTTTGCTGCTGCGCGAACATGGGGGCAATGTCCTGATCATTGCGCAGCCGTGGCGCATCGAGCTTTCGCTGACTTTCGCAATTTTGCTGGTTTTGGCGAGTTTTTTCCTGATGTACGTGCTGATTCGGGTTCTGGCCTGGTTTACGTCCAGCCCCGAACGCTTTCGCTTGTGGCGTGGCGCCCGGGCGCAAAAGCGCGATCACGATATGCTCGAGACCGGTTGGGTCAGTTTGCTTGAAGGGCGTTATATCCAGGCCGAAAAAGAGTTTTCCAAAGTACTGGCGCAGTCCAGGTCATCCAGCCGCAAGGTGCTGGCGGCGCTGGCGGCCGCCCGGGCATCGCATAGGCTGGGCGAGTTTACGCGGCGCGACGATGCCCTCAGGCTGGCGCGCGACAACGCCGGGTCCGAACCCAGGCTGAAGGAAGCCGCGGCCACTGTCGCCGCCGAGATGTACCTGGATCAGAACCGCCCCCAGGACGCACTGGTGCTGCTGCAACCGCTGCAGGATGCCAGTTCGCGCTACATCAATGCCACACGCCTGTTATTGCGCGCTCACCGGCAGTTGCATAATCACGATCGTGTCTACGAACTCACGCGCCTGCTGCTGCGTCGTGGAGTCATCGACAAGGCCCAGGCTCTCGGGTACATCGAAACCGCCGCCGCGGCGCGGCTTCACGATGGCGGCATGGCCGCTTACAAAACTGTTTGGGGCGATCTCAAACCCGAAGAGCGCGTATTGCCTGAAATTGCCCTGGCCGCCGCTTCAATCCAGGAGTCGGCGGGCAATGCCGACGAGGCTTCCAAAATTCTCGAGGCCGCCATCAACGTCAAGCTAGAGCCGCGTCTGCTCAGCGCCTATTCCCAATGCCAACCCGAACAGGTGGCTCATCGTCTGAGCAAGGCGGAAGTCTGGCTGAAAAGCCACCCCGACGATTCCGCATTGCTGGCCATGCTGGGCAATTTGTGCCTGATCGGACAGTTGTGGGGGCAGGGTGAGCGCTATTTGTTGCGCAGTATGAAGATTCGCAGCGATGTACGCATTCATGCCCTGTTGGGCAATTTGTACGATCGTCTCGGACGTCGGGCCGACGCCATGAAACATTGGCGCCTGGCGTCCGGCGTGGCGGGTGTCCTGCCGGTGTTGGCTGCCAACCGTGCTTTGCCGGCGGCCGACACGCGAGGCGATCCGACGCTGATCGATTTCGCCAATATCCCTGACACCGACCCGCTGGATGCCGACGAAGCGCCCCTGGCGGCCAGTGCGGCAGGCTATGTTCCTGAAGAGGCTGATGCGCCAGGATCTCAATCCTATGTGCCCAGCGCCGAAACATCCGCCGTCGATCCGCTCGAGCCCTATCTGGACGAATATTTCGATAGCGCACCGATTCCGGGCGTGGATTTATCGCAGACCTCGGATCGATCCACCGGCGGATCGCACCATCGTTAATTTCTTTGTTTTCTTTCAAGGTTGAAGCATGAGTTTAGATCGAGTACCAGCAGGCAACAAGCTGCCTGATGAGTTCAATGTGATAGTCGAAATTCCCATGAATGCAGATCCAGTCAAATATGAAGTCGACAAAGAATCCGGAGCTGTGTTTGTCGATCGTTTCATGCTGACGGCCATGCATTACCCGTGCAATTATGGCTATATACCTCAAACTGTTTCCGACGATGGCGATCCCGTCGATGTTCTGGTCATGGCCCCATTTCCCATTCAAATCGGCGCTGTGATCCGTTGCCGCGCCATCGGCGTTCTGCAGATGGATGACGAAGCCGGCGGCGACGCCAAGCTGCTGGCTTTGCCCGTCGACAAGCTGTATCCGCCTTATCGCCATATTCAAAAACCCGACGATCTGCCTACTGAAGATCTGGCTCGTATCCAGCATTTTTTCGAGCACTATAAAGATCTTGAAAAAGGTAAATGGGTCAAGGTAAAAGGCTGGGAAGGCGTCGATGCCGCCCGTAAGGAAATCCAGGACAGCGTTGCGCGTTATGCCAAGGCTGCCAAATAAATAAATGGCTTCGCAGGTTTCGCTCCTGCTGTACCCATAGGCTTTATCTCTTATTCAAGACCCACCTATTGTTCAAGGATGAAAATGGATTACATCGTTCCAGTGCAACCGATTGCCGCCATTCCTGTGGCCGGTGCCGCCGCACAATTTCCCGTGCGCCGTGTGTATTGCGTAGGCCGCAACTATGCTGAACATGCCAAGGAAATGGGCTTCACCGGGCGTGAAGATCCTTTTTTCTTTTGCAAGCCCGCCGATGCTCTGATATGCGTGGCCGACGGCCAGACAGGCACCATGCCGTATCCGTCGAAAACGTCGAACTTGCATTACGAGATCGAACTCGTGGTGGCGCTTGACAAGGGCGGCCGCGATTTGTCGCTGGAAGAGGCTGCGAACTGTGTCTGGGGCTATGCGATTGGCCTCGATATGACTCGCCGCGACCTGCAGGGCGAAGCGAAAAAACAGGGCCGGCCCTGGGAAGTGGGCAAAGCTTTCGACCAATCCGCGCCGGTCGGGCCTTTGCATCCTCGCAGCAAGGTAGGTACCCTGGATAAAGGCGCTATTTCGCTTTCGGTCAATGGCGCCACCAAGCAATCCAGCGATCTTTCATCCATGATCTGGAATGTGGCGGAGTCTCTCTCCTATCTGTCCGGCTTGTTTGAACTCAAGGCCGGCGATATCATCTTTACCGGTACTCCGGAAGGGGTCGGTCCGGTCGTGGCTGGCGATACCATGGTGGGGGCGATTGCCGGTTTGGGCGAACTCAAAGTGGCTGTCAAATAATTATTGCAATTTTCAAGGAGACGAGAATGCGGTTCAAAGCTTTGCTGTCACTGCTTGTATTAGCGTGCATGGGCCTGGCGGGTTGCGCCAATACGGTAGCCGGTGCTGGCCAGGACATTTCAAATGCGGGACACGCTATTGAGAAATCAGCGAAATAAGTTTGATGTTACTGCCAAAAAAGACCCGCTTCGGCGGGCTTTTTTTTGGCTTGCTGTTTGATTTCCCGGGACCGGCATCGTTCTGCCAGTCGCGATTCCGGCATGTCGGGCGTTATGTAAATCGATTTCTTTCATTTTTGTTTTGGTCTATTTTTATAGAACATCTTGTCTTTAATTGTATTTATTGGTACTCTTTTGATCGGACAAGCTGTACATCATAAATCAAGCTTTGATATCAAGCTACTGAGTTCACAAGTGGGCAAACCTGCCGCCTGACCGCTGCAATCCGCCCGTCGTGAACATATATTCATAAGCAATAAAGGAGATGAAATAGTGCTGCCAGGGAAAAAAATCCAATCATTAATACTGTCTTCGGTAACGGCGGGCTTGATGTCTGTCGGTATGGGTGCTCATGCCGCCGATGCATACCCGAATCATGCGGTTACCATAGTTGTTCCTTTCGGAGCGGGCGGCTCCGCCGACGTCTATGCGCGTCAACTGGCCCAGAAATTGCAGCAAAAACTGGGTCAAACCTTTATCGTGGAGAACAAGCCGGGCGCAGGCGCCGTGATTGGCACGACATTCGTCGCCAAAGCCGCACCCGATGGCTATACCTTGCTGGTGATGTCGAACACGCAAACCGTGAACGAAACTTTGCTGAAAGAAAAGCCCTATCAATTGCTGCGCGACTTCGCTCCCGTGGCACCGATCAACCAGGCTAGCCTGGTCTTGGTGACAAATGACAAGGTCAAGGTTAAAGACCTCAAGGGCTTGATCGCCATGGCGAAATCCGAGCCTGGAAAACTGAACTATGCGAGCTCGGGAACCGGCACTCCCTACCATATTGCCGGTGAGTTGTTCAAGTCGATGGCGGGCATTCAGGTCCAGCATGTGCCTTACAAAAGCAGCGGCCAGGCAAGAACCGGCGTTGTCGGAGGCGAGGTGAATTACATGTTCGACTCCATCGCAACCATGAATAGCCTCATCAAGGCAGGGCGGGTTCATGCCATTGCAACGACCGGCCTGAAACGCTCCTCTATTTTGCCCGACGTGCCCACTATGAATGAGGCGGGTGTGAAGGGCTATCACGCCAATATCTGGCTTGGCCTGCTGGCCCCCAAGGACACGCCGAAAGATGTTGTGGAAACGCTCAACAAGGCCGTCAGCGCCATCGATGGCGAGCCCGAAATCAAGGCTGCCTGGGCTAAAGACGGCGTGGAGCCCATGGTAATGAACACGAGCCAGTTCAAAAAGTATATCGAAGAGGACGTCGAGCGGCTGGGGAAAATTGTTAAAGAAGCCCACATAACGATTCAATAGCCTGGTTTACCGGCGGAGCATATGAGCATGGGCAAGGCGGATACCATTGATCTGCAGGTCAACGGGATGCCATTCAAACTCGAGGTCGATGAAAATCGCAGCCTGCTCGATGTGCTGCGTGAAGAGCTCGGCTTGAAAGGCAGCCACTTTGGCTGTGGATTGGGTTTGTGCGGAGCCTGTACGGTGCTGGTCGATCGCAGGCCGGTGCCGGCCTGCGATACGCCGGCCTGGTCTGTGGCTGGAAAAGAGGTCACAACTATAGAGGGCATTGCCGTTCACGGCCTGGCAAAAGAGCTCCAGGACGAGTTCGTCAGGCAGAGCGCAGCCCAATGCGGCTATTGCACTTCAGGCATGATAGTGGCCTGTACCGGCTTGCTATTGGCCAACAATGCACCGTCGGATGCGGAAATCAAGGGCGCTCTGGATGGCAACCTGTGTCGCTGTGGAGCCCATTTGAGAATAGTCAGGGCGGTGCAGAACGTGAGGGAGTTTTTAAATCAGGCTCGACATGAATAATGCTTTTGCGCCTGCCCATGAAGTCGGGGCCGGGCAGCTACCCGTCAGCCTGAAGAACAATCCGTATGTCGATGGCTGGCTATCCCTTGCGAGGGACGGATGCATCGATGCCTACACAGGGAAAGTGGAACTGGGCCAGGGCATTGTCACGGCGTTGGCGCAGATTGTGGCCGATGAACTGTTGGTGGATATAGCGTCGGTGCGCATGGTGCCGGCCAGTACACAATACAGTCCGGATGAGTCGATTACATCGGGCAGTTTGTCCGTTCAGCATTCCGGACTTTCATTGCGGGCCGTGTGCGCGCAAACCCGTAATTTATTTGTACAGGCGGCTGCCCGTAAATTCAATGTGGTTCCGTCGACAGTGACGGTGCTCAACGGGGAATTCGTGTCGGGCGGCCGGGCATGCGGGTCGTATTGGCAGTTAGCGGGCGAGGTGGATTTGCATGTACGCGCCGAAATGCCCGACGCCATGCTGGCGTCGACGCGCCGCGATTATGTGGGAACCAACTATCGGCCATTCGGCCTGGAGCAGAAAACTCAAGGCACCTATCCTTTTATCCACGACCTTGCGATGGAGCGCATGGTTCATGGCCGGGTTCTGAGACCGCCTTCGCCCTATGCCGTGTTGGGCGACCTGGATTTGGCCGACTGGCGGAGTATTCCCGGAATAGTGGGGATTGTGCGCAATGGTTCATTGATAGGTGTGATTGCCGAGCAGGAATATATCGCCGAACGCGTGCTTCGGCAGATCGCCCGGGCCGCCGTCTGGGCCGAGCGTGATTCTTTGCCTTCGCAGCGTGAGTTGAGCGCATGGTTGCGAAGCAGGGAATCCGAAACGACGGTCATCGAACGCAAGCCGGAGCATTCCGGTGCCGTTGCAACTTACGCCGAAAAGTGGTTCAGCGGCGATTTCCTCAAGCCGTTCATCAAGCACGCTTCCATAGGCCCATCCTGCGCTTATGCGCAAGTCACGGCCAGTACCGGCCTGAGGGTATGGAGCCACAGCCAGGGCATACATAATTTAAAAACGGATCTTTGCGCGGCGTTTCGCATGGAGCCATCCCGGGTCGAGGTTCAGCATGTGCCGGGCTCCGGCTGCTACGGCCATAACGGCGCCGACGATGTCGCCTACGACGCCGCATGGCTATCCCTGCATGCGGATAACAGGCCTGTGCGGGTTCAGTGGTCGCGGTCCGACGAACTGAATTGGTCACCGCTGGGGTCGGCCATGTCCGTGCGCATCGAGGCGGATGTCGATGAAAACGCCAAGGTTGTCGAATGGCGGCACACCGTATGGGGGCCGGGCCATAGCCTGCGTCCAGGCCGGGCCGCCACCCCGACATTATTAGGCAGTTGGTATGCGGAAGATGCTTTCCCGGCGCTGTCCTCCATAAATGCCCCGCAGTCGTCCGGTGGCGGGGCCGATCGCAACATTGTGCCGCTTTACGATTTCCCGCACTGCGCGCTGATTTGCCACCGGGCGCTCGATATTTCCTTGCGCAGTTCGGCACTGCGCGCATTGGGTGCGTTTGGCAATGTATTTGCGATCGAATCCATGGTCGACGATATCGCGCTCGCATATGGGCGCGATCCTTTGCAATACCGCCTGGACAATCTGAGCGATCCGCGCGCCATTGCTGTCCTCGTCAAGGCGGCAGGCCTGGCGGGCTGGAACTTTGATCCAGAGCGCATCAACGATGACGATACGGGTATGGGCATAGGCTTTGCCCGCTATAAAACCGGTGGCGCCTATTGCGCTGTCATTGCCAAAGTCAACGTCACGCATGAGATTCGAGTTGAAAGCCTGTTTATCGCCGTCGATGTCGGCGAGGTAATCAACCCGGAAGGCGTTATCCAGCAAATTGAAGGCGGCGCCATTCAGGCTACGTCCTGGACTCTGTACGAACAGGCGCGGTTTGATGCCAAGGGGCTGGTCGATGGCGACTGGGAGACCTATCCCATCATCCGTTTCAGCCAGGTCCCGGATGTCATCGTCGAAATTCTGCCCGGGGCAGGGCGGCCGCCCGTCGGGGCCGGCGAACCCTCTTTAGGGCCGACCGCGGCAGCAATAGGCAATGCGGTGCGTGCCGCATTGGGTGTACGAGTGCGCAATTTGCCTATCAGCCCGGACGAAGTCGTCAGGGCGATGGAGCCTGGCCTGGCTCAATGAAATTCGAACAATGGAAAATTCTGGAGGCTGTGTAAATGGATCTTTGTTTATTAAGCGGTGGCGCGGCATTCGGGCTGCTCAACGGCGTGAAGGGCGAGTTTGAAGCGCGCAACGGTTGCCGCATAGGTGGTGAATTTGGCGCTGTTGGCCTGATGAAAGAAAAGTTGCTGGCCGGTGAGCCGTGCGATGTCATTATCTTGTCCCGAAAGCTTATCGATCAGCTGTCGCAGGCGGGAAAGCTGCTTGAGGGCAGCGTGCGCGACCTTGGCGTTGTCGGTACGGGTGTTGCCGTCATCGCAGAGGACGAGCCTCCGCCTGTTGCGGATGATGCGTCATTCGCCAAGGCTCTGTTGAGCGCCAGCGGCATCTATGTGCCGGATATGTCGCAATCCACCGCGGGCATACATATGAAAAAAGTTTTTGAACAGCTCGATGTATTCGAAAAAATCAAGGACAAGGTTCACGAATATCCGAACGGCGCCACGGCAATGAAAGCCATGGCTTCGGCGGCTGTGCCGTGGTCGTTGGGGTGCACCCAGATCACCGAAATCATGTACACGGCCGGAGTTGCGCTGGTGGCGCCTCTGCCTCAAAGCTGCGCGCTGGACACTGTGTATACGATCGGGATTCCCAAAACATCCCGACAGGCAGTGCTTGCCAGTACGCTGATCGATGTTTTATGCGATGAGTCGCTCGACGGATTCAAACGCAATAACGGTTTGTCGAAGTAATGGTATCAACAGATTAATTTTGAGAGAGTCAGGAAATGAGATTGGCAACTTTTGAATACCAGGGTCGGCGCGGCGTCGGCCTTGTTTCCGATGATTTGAAACGCATCCGCACACTGAAGCTGGATGCGGAAATAGCGGCGCAAGGCATTGCTTCCCTGATCGAGCAGGAAAATTTAAAGGCCTTTGTTCAGGCACATTTGGCCGACGAAGTGTCCGTGGCCGACGTGACGCTGCAAGCGCCGATTCCGCGTCCGCGTCGAAACATATTTTGCGTGGGCCGCAACTACCATGCCCACGCCAAGGAACTCTCCAGTTCGGTTTTCAAGGAGAACGATAAAAATGTCGCGTCGTGGCCCATTGTGTTTACCAAGGTTCCCGAGTGCGTCGTGGGGCCTTTCGATAATGTTGTGCTGCCGGTGGGTATTTCGTCGCAAATCGATTACGAGGCCGAGCTTGCCGTGGTTATTGGTGTCAAGGGTAAAAATATAAGCCGTGAAGATGCCATGAGCCATGTTTTTGGATACACGATAGTCAACGATGTCACCGCACGCGACGTCCAGATCCGGCACCAGCAATGGGACATGGGAAAGTCGTTCGACACATTCTGCCCCATGGGGCCGTGGCTGCTTACGGCCGATGAAATCGACTCATCCAATGTGCAGGTATCGTGCACGGTTAACGGCGAACTGCGGCAGAACGCCAGTACGCAGGATTTCATCTTCGATATTCCTACCCTGATTGAAACATGTTCGCGCGGAATCACGCTCTACCCGGGCGATATTATTGCAACAGGCACTCCCGCGGGTGTCGGCATGGGCATGAAGCCTCCGGTGTACCTCAAGGCAGGCGATTGCGTCAGGGTGGAAATCGCAGGGATCGGTGCCATAGAAAACAAATTTGTCTAGAATAAAGGTTTTGCGAAGCGCATGCCTGACAGGCATGCTGCTTCAACCGCGTTCCTGTAACGATCATTTCCAGCCCGTGAGTTTTTTATGTCTGCCGGTATCAAGGCCTTCGAACAGTATCTGATGGATGAGCTGAACAGCAATCGGCTGGTGCCGGGAGCCAGATTGCCTCCGGAAAGGCTATGGTGCGAACAGTTCGAAATCTCGCGCGGCACCGTGCGGCGGGTTCTGGCCAGATTGCGCGAGCGCGGGCTTATCACGCAAGTCAAAGGCAGCGGCACGTTCGTGTCGTCGCAGAGCCCGGAAAAACAGCCGGAACAAAAACTCTATACAAGCCCCGCCGAACTCATGGAGGCGCGCTTGCTGATCGAACCCCTGATGCCGGCCTTGATAGTCAAGAATGCCAATGCGCACGATTTCAAACTGATGGAAGAGTGCCTGCTTCGATCCGAGCAGGCGGGAACCATAGAGCAATTCGAGCACTGGGATGGCGAATTGCATCGTTCGTTTGCACTCGCCACGCATAATTCGATGTTCCTGCATATCCTGGAGCTGACCAATCGCATCAGGGAGGAGGGCGAATGGGGAAGGCTGAAGATGCAATCGCTGACACCGGAGCGCCTGCAGCAGTACCGGCAACAGCATAGGGCGATCTATCAGGCGATGCTGAACAGAGATCTTAATGAATCGAGGATACACATGATCGCGCACCTCGAGCAGATACAAGACAATTTGTTCAATACGCAATAGCCATACCGAGGCGGCGATCGACTGAATAAAATTTGATTGAATCGCAACACCATAGTGTGTTGCTCATTTGAACGACCGCCCGATCCAGGTGCCGGCCGCGGGCAGTCCTGGCGCAGCCAGGGCCGGACGATGCGAGCTCCACCCTGCCTGGGCCACCACCCCCGCGTCTAAAGAACGAGTATGACGGGCACCCACTAGCAACCCACAAGGCCAGCTTCTTCACGAGGTGAAGTTTATGCCTTGTCATAAAACCGTCGCCCAATATTAATCTCCATGTCACATCCCTTCCCTAAGATGCTTGCCATTGCAGGTGGTTTACCTTGCCTGGTTTATGGAGAGCACGCGAATGAACTCAATCATCCGAGTCGAAGGCTTGAACAAGACTTTCAATGGCAAGCAGGTTTTATTCAATATGGGCTGGTCGGTTCAGCCCGGTGAAATGGTTGCCTTGATCGGCGCATCGGGCTCAGGAAAATCAACCTTGTTGCGGCATCTGGCGGGCTTGTCCTGCGGCGACCGCGATGATTCGAGCGTGATCAATATCCTGGGGCGATCCGTCCAGGCGCAGGGACGCTTGAACAGCCGCGTGCGCCGCCTGCGCGCCGACATAGGCTACATATTCCAGCAGTTCAACCTGGTGGGGCGCATCAGCGTGCTGGGCAACGTCCTGCTGGGCTGCCTTGGCCGCATGCCACGCTGGCGCGGATCCCTGGGTTTATTCAATGCAGAGGAAAAGGAGCGTGCGATGGCCGCCTTGGAGCGCGTCGGCCTGATCGAGCATGCGCATCGCCGGGCCTCGACCTTGTCGGGCGGACAGCAGCAGCGCGTGGCGATTGCCCGCGCCCTGTGCCAGCAAGCCGAAGTGATTCTCGCCGATGAGCCGATTGCTTCGCTCGATCCCGAGTCCGCGCGCAAGGTCATGGACATTTTGGCCGATATCAACGCAAGCGACAAGAAAACCGTCGTGGTGACCTTGCACCAGGTGGACTATGCCGTTCGCTACTGCGAGCGCGTGCTCGCCCTGAAAGCCGGACGCATTCATTTTGACGGCTCCACCAATGCGCTGAACGGCGAGTTTTTGAATGAGCTGTACGGTGGGGACCTGGATACCTCTTTATTGTTTTCTTCCGGGAACAAGGCACGGCAGGCGCAGTCAGCGCCTTCCATGGCTTTGATTGCGGCCTGATCTCTCAATGGCGAGACAGGCCATTTTTTTTACCGGACCTGTCTAGACAGGCCGGCGATACCACAGGAGTGTTCACATGTTTAGACCCATGCAGCGATTATTCTTCGGTGCCGCTCTTTTTAGCGCGGCGGCATTCGGGACGGCCCCCCATGCGGCTGACTTGAAGGAACTGAATTTCGGCATTATATCGACCGAGTCTTCGCAGAATCTGAAGACTATCTGGGATCCTTTCCTGGCCGACATGAGCAAAAAGATCGGCATGAAGATCAATGCCTTCTTTGCTCCGGACTATGCCGGAATTATTCAGGGCATGCGCTTCAACAAGGTCGATGTTGCCTGGTATGGCAATAAGTCGGCCATGGAGGCTGTGGATCGAGCCGGCGGTGAAATATTCGCGCAAACAGTGGCTGCCAATGGCGACCCCGGTTACTGGAGCTTGTTGATCGTCAATAAAGGCAGCCCGATCAATTCGGTCGAGGATATGTTGAAAAACGCCAAGAATCTTTCGTTCGGCAACGGCGACCCCAATTCGACATCGGGTTATCTGGTTCCCAGTTATTACGTTTTCGCAAAAAACCATGTGGACGCAGCCAAGATTTTCAAACGGACATTGAATTCCAGCCACGAGGTCAATGGACTGGGCGTCGCCAACAAGCAGGTTGACGTGGCGACCTTCAATACAGAAGCAATGGATCGCCTGAAATTGACGCATCCCGACAAGGCAGCCCAGCTGAAAGTGATCTGGAAGTCGCCGCTGATTCCATCCGACCCCATCGTATGGCGTAAAAATCTGCCCGAAGACACCAAGAGCAAGATCCGTAGTTTCTTCATGACATATGGCGCCACGCCTGAGGAAAAGAAAGTTTTGGCATCCCTGCAGTGGGGCCAATTCCGCAAGTCCGGCGATGATCAGCTTTTGCCGATTCGCCAGCTGGAATTGTTCAAGCAACGCAGCCGCATCACCGCGGATGCCCATATGGATGCGAGCGAAAAGGCCGGGAAATTGAAAGAAATCGATGCGAGCCTGGATAAATTGTCCGCGCGCATCAGTTCTCTCGAAAAATCCGCCAAGGCGGGCTAGACAGGGAAGCAGGTCGATCCGGCCTAGCCCGGGTGCAAGGCACCGGCTTTGCGCCCGGCAACAGAGTTCTTATAGGCGCTATCTCATTTATGACCACCCTGACTTCCAACGCCGCGGCGGAACTGAGCGGCCAGCGCAACTGGCGGCAATGGTTGGTTTGGCTTCTCGTGGCAATCCTGTTGGCCTGGTCGTGGCATGGAGCGGAAATGAATCCTCTCATGCTGTGGCGCGATGGGAACAATATGCGGGTGTTTGCCGCCGATTTTTTCCCTCCCGATTTCCATTACTGGCGTCTGTATCTGGCGGAAATGCTGGTGACTGTACAGATTGCGGTGTGGGGCACGACATTGGCCATAGTGTGTTCCGTTCCGCTGGGTATCTTGTGCTCGGAGAATATTTCGCCTTGGTGGATTTGCCAGCCGGTGCGACGGGTCATGGATGCCTGCCGCTCGATCAATGAAATGGTCTTTGCCATGTTGTTTGTGGTCGCCGTTGGGCTGGGTCCTTTTGCGGGAGTCATGGCGCTTTTCATCGGTACCACAGGCGTATTGGCCAAGCTGTTTGCCGAGGCGGTGGAGGCCATAGACAGGGGGCCGGTCGAAGGTGTTCGAGCCACAGGATCGAGCGCGTTGCAGGAAGTCATTTTTGGAGTCATCCCGCAGGTCTTGCCCTTGTGGATCTCGTATTCGCTCTATCGCTTCGAATCGAATGTACGCTCGGCCACCGTGGTTGGCATGGTCGGAGCGGGGGGCATAGGCGTAACCCTCTGGGAGGCGATACGCGGCTTCCAGATGAATCAGACCTGCGCGATCCTGATCATCATTATTGCCGTAGTCAGTGCGATAGATATTATTTCGCAGCGGCTGCGCAAGCGCTTTATCTAGGAACCAGGGCACGACGATGCCTCTCGCAACCATGAACTTGTCTAGACAGTCGGATCCCAGGTATATCGAGCTGGCCGATGCATTGCGTCACGAACTGGACGACTGCGTGCCAGGCGATGACTTGCCGTCCGAAACGCAACTGGCGAATCGTTTCAGTGTCAATCGACACACTTTGCGGCGCGCCTTGGACGTGCTGGTGGACGAGGGGCGTGTGGTGCGGCAGCAAGGCCGCCGTGCACGGGTGCTGGCCCGGCCGATCGTCTATCCGGTGCATGCACACAGCACTTACAGCAAGGCGCTGACAAAGATGGGACTGCAGTCCGAGGCGGTCTTGCTGCATCGCCACAGGCGCCAGGCGAGTCCGGAGGAGGCCAGGCATCTGGCACCGAATCGCGATGAAGCCATCATCGAGCTTCATACGCTGCGCCTGCTGGGAGGGCAGCCCATCAGCCTGATCCGGCATTGCTTTGCGACACGCCAGGAACACCTGCTTGAAACATACCGAGGCGGGTCCGTGCGCTCGCATCTGGAGGGGCAGAACGTCTTTCTCAAGCGAGTGTTCAGTTTGATCGGAGCGGGGCTGCCGGCCCAAAAAGACGCGGCGCAGCTGTTGATGCCACAGCGCGCTGCCGTCTTGAATGTTCAAACGCTTTCCAGCGACGCGGACGGCGCGCCATTCGAGTTGTCGTATTCGATCAGCCGCGCGGACCGCTTCCAGTACCAAATCATTCCCGAAGGAGAACCCAGTCATGATTTCTAGTCCCGATACGATTGCCCGCCAGCAATGGATGAGTGTGCTTGCCCGTGCCGGCAAGCGCCTGGATGCGTATGACGCGGAACTGAGGCAGGCCGAGTATTGCATCATACGGGCGCCCGAGCTTGGCATGGCCTTGGTGCGCGGGCGTATCGGTGCAAGCGGCAGCCCATTCAATCTGGGTGAGATGACCATTACGCGCTGTGTGGTCCGGCTTGCCGATGGCCGCACAGGCCACAGCTATATTGCGGGACGCGACAAACGGCATGCCGAGTTGGCGGCTCTGGCCGACGCGCATTTGCAAGGGCCGGAGCAGCCGCATTGGCTGGCGCGTCTGATTGATCCGCTTGCCCGGGCCCATGGCGAACAGCGTGCCGCCCGGGCGGCCGAAAGCGCGGCCACCAAGGTCGAATTTCTAACTTTGGTGCGGGGAGAAGGCTGATGGCCGGCACTTTTCTCGAACCGGCTTTCCACGATGCCGTGCAGGAATCACAGCGTACTTTTCGGGCCGCTCTCAAAGCCATGTCCGAGCCCGGCTTGATCCAGAGCCTGGGCAATGCGCCGGCGCTGGGTATTCTCCAGCCCGCCACGTATGCATTGTGCCTGACCTTGTTCGACGGCGACACCCCGGTCTGGCTGGCGCCGGCCTTCGATACGCCTCAGGTCCGGGCGAATCTGGCTTTCCATTGTGCCTGCCCGATTGTGGACGAGCGTGAACAGGCGGTTTTTTCTGTGATAGGCGATGAGGAACTGAACGATCTGGCCGCTTTCGACCAAGGCTCCGATCGGGATCCGGACCGCTCGTGCACTCTGGTGGCGCAGTTGCAGAATCTGGAGCAGGGCGCACCGACGCGATGGCAGGGGCCGGGTATTGCCGCCGAGCGGATAGTGCGCCTGCCGGTTCCCGATGGCTATTGGCAGCAGCGCAAGGCAGCACATGCTTTCCCCAGGGGGTTGGATGTGTTTTTTACGGCGGGCCGGATGTTGGTCGGACTGCCCCGCAGCACGCGAGTGCTGCATTCCATGCAAGAGGTACTGTAATGTACGTAGCCGTCAAAGGTGGCGAAAAGGCCATCGATAACGCCCATGCGCTGCTGGCCCGAAAGCGCCGTGGCGATGTTGCGATTCCGGAACTGGCAATTGCACAGATTCGCCAGCAGATGCCCCTGGCGGTAGCCAGGGTCATGGCAGAAGGCTCTTTATATGACGAAGAACTGGCAGCGCTGGCCATCAAACAGGCCGCGGGCGATTTGCTCGAAGCCATATTTCTGTTGCGCGCCTATCGCACAACCCTGCCGCGCTTTATCGCCAGCGTGCCGTTGCAGACCGAGACCATGGAACTGAGCCGGCGAATCTCGGCCACATACAAGGATCTGCCAGGCGGACAACTGCTCGGCCCCACTTTTGACTACACCCATCGCTTGCTGGATTTTTCCCTGCTCGTCGAGGGCGGATCGCCCATGCCGGCCGAGCACGAAAGGGCTGTGCCCGAACCCTGCCCCCGCGTAGTGGATATATTGGCCAGTGAAGGCTTGATCTCCACTGAAATCGATGCTCAAGAACGGGTGCCCGATATCACGCGGGAGCCGCTGGATTTTCCGGCCGACCGGGCCCAGCGTCTACAGGCGCTGGCGCGGGGCGATGAAGGCTTTCTGCTGGCGCTGGGCTATTCCACGCAGCGCGGCTACGGCCGCAATCACCCATTTGCCGGCGAAATTCGCGTAGGACTGGTGGAGGTGTGGGTAGAGCCCGAAGAATTGGGCTTTGCTGTGCCTGTAGGCGATATCGAAATCACCGAGTGCGAAATGATCAATCAGTTCGTCGGCAACCAGGACCAGGAGCCGCAGTTTACGCGAGGTTATGGCCTGGCCTTCGGCTATTCCGAGCGCAAGGCCATGGGCATGGCACTGGTGGATCGTGCGCTGCGGGCGCCGGAATACAAGGAAGACATTGAGTCGCCCGCCCAGCAGGAAGAGTTCGTGCTGATGCATTGCGATAACGTCGAAGCGGCTGGTTTTGTGTCGCATCTGAAATTGCCGCATTACGTGGATTTCCAATCGGAGCTGGAACTGATACGCAAATTGCGCCGACCTGCCGTCGATGGCACGGCCGGCCTTCAGGAGAAGCAGGCATGAGCGAACAGCTGCAGGAGATCAAACCGGTGGGCGAGGGCTACAACTTTGCCTATCTGGATGAGCAAACCAAGCGCATGATCCGCCGCGGCCTGCTCAAGGCCGTGGCGATTCCCGGTTACCAAGTACCGTTTGGCGGCCGTGAAATGCCCTTGCCTTATGGTTGGGGTACAGGCGGCATGCAAGTAACGGCGGCCATCCTGGGCCGCGACGATGTGCTGAAAGTCATAGACCAGGGGGCCGACGATACAACCAATGCCGTGTCGATCCGGCGTTTCTTCACCCGGACGGCGGGCGTTGCCAGCACCGAACGCACTGTCGAGGCTTCGGTCATCCAGACTCGTCACCGGGTACCGGAAACGGCCCTGCGCGCGGATCAAATCATGGTGTACCAGGTGCCTATTCCAGAGCCATTGCGCTTTATCGAGCCATCCGATACCGAGACGCGTGCCATGCACGGCCTTAATGACTACGGGGTGATGCATGTCAAGCTTTATGAGGACATTGCCACCTTCGGCCATATCGCCACCAGCTATGCGTATCCGGTCATGGTCGATGGGCGCTATGTGATGGATCCATCCCCCATACCAAAATTCGACAATCCGAAGCTGCACAGGAGTCCGGCGCTCATGCTGTTCGGCGCAGGTCGCGAAAAGCGCCTGTATGCCGTGCCGCCCTATACCGGGGTGGAGAGCCTGGATTTCGAGGATCATCCGTTCGAGATCCAGAAATGGGATCAATGCTGCGCCTTGTGCGGCAGCGCCGAATCGTATCTCGATGAGCTGATTGTCGACGACAGGGGCAGCAAGCAGTTTGTGTGTTCGGACACCGACTACTGTCATCAGCGGCGCACGGCGCAGGAGGAGATGCAATGAACGCTCATGTACAGGCGGCCGCGGTGGTGGGCGATGTCGACGAGGCCCTTTTATCGGTGCGCGATCTGACTTTGTTGTATGGGCCCGAAAAGGGCTGCCAGGGTATCTCTTTCGATCTGTATCCGGGCGAAGTTCTGGGTATTGTCGGAGAGTCCGGATCTGGAAAATCCACGTTGCTTGGGGCCTTGTCGGGGCGCTGCCTGCCGGATCGCGGTCAGGTCTGCTACCGCAACCGCGACTCTCAATGGATGGATCTTTATACGGCCAGCGAGGCACAGCGCCGGACTTTGCTGCGTACCGAATGGGGGTTCGTCGAGCAAAACCCGCGCGACGGCCTGCGCATGGGTGTTTCGGCCGGAGCGAATATAGGCGAGCGCCTGATGGCGCAAGGCATGCGCCATTACGGCCAGTTGCGCCGCGCGGCGCTGGACTGGCTGACGCATGTGGAAATCGACCCGGAGCGCGTCGATGATTTGCCGCGCACATTTTCAGGAGGCATGCAGCAGCGTTTGCAGATTGCGCGCAATCTGGTTTCCAGCCCGCGCCTGATCTTCATGGATGAGCCCACCGGCGGCCTGGATGTATCGGTACAGGCGCACCTGCTCGATCTGTTGCGGGGCCTGGTGCGAGAACTGCAGCTATCGGTGGTGATCGTCACTCACGACCTGGCCGTGGCGCGCTTGCTGGCCGATCGTTTGCTGGTGATGCGCCGGTCGCGTGTGGTCGAGGCCGGGCTGACCGACCAGGTGCTTGACGACCCGCAGCATGCCTACAGCCAATTGCTGGTTTCTTCTGTATTGCAGCCATAAAAGGGCAGTCATGAGTAATCTAATTGAAGTTCAGGAACTGACCAAGACATTTACCCTGCATCAACAGCATGGGGTGGTGCTCAAGGTGCTGCGCGCGCTCAGCTTTGCGGTACAGGCGGGGGAGTGCCTGGTCTTGCATGGACGTTCGGGCGCTGGAAAATCCACGTTGCTGCGTACTTTGTACGGCAATTACCTGCCGGCGGGCGGCAGCATACGGATCAGGCATCACGGGGGAATCCGCGAAATGGTCGGCGCGAATCCACGCGAAATTCTGGCCATGCGACGGGCGACGCTGGGCTATGTAAGCCAATTCTTGCGCGTCATTCCGCGCGTGCCATGCCTGAATGTGGTCATGGAACCGGCTTTGGCGCGCGGCTGGCCGCGGCCTCGGGCGGAAGAACGGGCCCGGGCCTTGCTGGCCCGCCTGAATATTCCCGAACGCCTTTGGGCATTGGCGCCCGGCACATTTTCGGGAGGAGAGCAGCAACGGGTCAATATTGCGCGCGGCCTGATGGTGGAGTGGCCGATTCTTCTGCTGGATGAGCCCACCGCCTCGCTGGACGACACCAATCGCCAGGTGGTGCTTGAACTGATTGCCGAAGCGAAAGAGGCCGGTTCGGCCGTGATTGGAATATTTCATGATCGTGCTGTGCGTGATGTCGTGGCCGATCGTTTTCTGGATATGAGTGCCGAGGAGCCTGAATATGCTTGCTGACCAAGTTTATACCAATGCGATGGTCGTGATGGCCGACGAGATGTTCCTCGGTACTGTGACCGTGCGCGACGGGCTGATACAGGATGTCGACAAAGGCATTAGTCATGCCCCGGCGGCACAGGATCTGCAGGGCGACTACCTGATGCCCGGCCTGATCGAGCTGCATACCGATAATCTGGAAAAATACATCAACCCGCGTCCGGGCGTGGATTGGCCGTCCGAGTCGGCCGTGCTGGCCCACGATGCCCAGCTTGTTTCAGCGGGCATCACCACGGTCTTCGACGCGCTGGCCATAGGGGATGTCAATCCCAAGGGAACGCGGCTGTTGCAGTTGCCGGTCATGCTCAGCGCCATTGCCACGGCTCAGGATCAGGGGCATACGCGCGCCGAGCATCGTCTTCATTTGCGCTGCGAGCTTTGCCACGAAAAAACCCTGGACGTATTCAATGACCTGGTGCGGCATCCGCTGGTGCAGCTGGTATCGGTCATGGATCATTCGCCCGGCCAGCGACAGTTTGTAAAAATGGAAAAGTACCGTGAATACTTTCAGGGCAAATACCATTTGAGCAATATCGAAATGAATTCCTTCATCGACCGCCAGCGCGACAATTCACGTCGGTACAGCGACGGCCATCGCCGCGGCATTGTGGAGGTGTGCCGCGAGCGTTCGCTGTCGATGGCCAGTCACGACGATGCGACGGCGGAACATGCTCAGGAGTCCGCGGACCTTGGCATGAGCATCGCCGAATTCCCAACCACATTCGAAGCGGCATCAACCAGCCATAGGCTGGGGCTGAAAGTACTTATGGGTGCGCCGAATATCGTGCGCGGAGGATCTCATTCGGGCAATATTTCCGCAGCGAGCCTGGCCGAGAACGGGGTCCTGGATATCTTGTCCAGCGATTACTATCCGGCCAGCCTGCTGCAGGCGGCCCGCCTGCTGGCCGACCAGGACAATGCCTACGATTTACCGGCCGCCATCGCAACGATCAGCCTGGCTCCCGCCCGCGCGGCGAGGTTGAGCGACCGGGGGGAAATCCGCATTGGCCTGCGTGCCGATCTGGTGCACGTGCGTCCGCGCGACAAGCAGTTCGTGGTGCAGCAGGTGTGGCGCGGCGGCGCACGGGTTTTTTGATGCCCGGCCGCCTGGTTTATGTCATGGGGCCTTCGGGCTCGGGCAAGGATACGGTACTTCTGGGCTTGCAGTCCAGGCTGGATGGCTGTCATCTGGCCCGTCGCATTATCACTCGGCCTGTGGAAGCCTGCGAGGGGCATGCCGCATCGGTTTCCATCGATGAGTTCAATCGGCTGGAGGCCCAAGGTGCCCTGGCCATGGCTTGGCGCGCCAATGGATTGGCCTATGGCATTTCCGGCGGCATCGACGCAGTGCTGGATGGCGGCGGCGATGTGTTGATCAATGGTTCGCGGGCCTATTTGCCGCAGGCACGCGCGCGATATGCGAATTTGCTGGCGGTGCTGCTGACGGTCGATCCGCATATATTGCGGTGCCGACTGCGGGCGCGAGGCCGGGAAAGCGAAGCGGAAATCGATGCACGCATGGCGCGCAACAGTCGGTTCGTGGGCGCGACGGCGGTGGGAACGGCGTCGGCCGGCGGCGTTTTTGTGATTGATAATTCGGGAAATGTCGAGCAGGCGGTTCAGTCGCTGGTGATATTTTTGCAGCAGGCCCGCTTATGCGCTTGACCTTATTGGGTACTGGCAATGCCGGGCAAGTTCCGGTGTACAACTGCCACTGCGCGGCCTGCCGGCGCGCGCGTCGCGACACGCGCTACAGGCGCGGGCCGTGTTGCGCCCTGGTCGAACATGAGGGGCAGCGCTGGCTGGTGGATTCCGGCCTGATGGACCTGGCCGAACGGTTTCCACCGCACAGCCTGAGCGGTATTGTGCAAACTCATTATCATCCCGACCATGCGCAGGGCTTGCTGCACTTGCGCTGGGGGCAGGGCCTGTGCGTACCTGTGCTGGGGCCGCCCGATCCCGTGGGCTTGGCCGATCTGTATCTGCATCCCGGTATTCTGGATTTTTCGAAAAGCCTGCGGCCTTTTGAAACGGTTCAGCTGGGTTCACTGTCGGTGACGGCGGTGCCGCTGGCCCATTCCAAATTGACTTATGGCTATGTATTCACGGGGGGCAAGGTCTGTTTTGCCTATCTGACCGATACGCTGGGCTTGCCGCCCGAAACGCGCGATTATTTGCGGCAGCGGCGCCTGGATTTGGTGGCGCTGGATTGTTCTTTTGCGCCGCAGCCGCATTTGCCGCGCAATCACAACGATCTGACGCGTGCCCTTGAAACGCTTGAGCAGTTGCGGTTCAAACACGCGGTATTAACGCATGTGGGGCACGGCCTCGATGCGTGGTTTATTGCCAATCCGCATGCGTTGCCCGACGGAGTGTCAATCGCCAGGGATGGCGATTTGTTTGAATATGCCATGGCATCGACTGTTTGAATGTGGTTTTGATTATCTGTGTGGATTGCCTGTTGATTGCCTTGTTCGAAGTCAATGGGGTGGCTTTTGTGGGGGCTCGTGAATGCGTGGGGTTGGTTCATTGTGGCCCGCTGTTATTCGCATTCTTTGTTCTTGAGACGCGGGGGTGGCGGCCCAGGCGGGGTGGAGCTCGCATCGTCCGGTCCTGGCTGCGCCAGGACTGCCCGCGGCCGGCGCCTGGATCGGGCGGTCGCGGAACTCGCGTCGTCCACAGCCCCCCGGGCTGTGGACACCCTTGACGCTCAGACAACCGCTCCCTTGCCTCCCGATCCAGGCGCCGGCCGCGGCGGACTCAAGCTCGCTCACCCCGCCTGAGCCGCCACCCCCGCTCGCGTTGGAGTTTTTGCACGATTACACGCCAACGCGGCAATAAGGAATCGCATGAACTCTTGTGCGGCTGCTCGTGGGTTCGTAGAGGTGGGAGCAAGGTCCGCCTCTGCGCCACTGTCCCGTGGTTTCCAAGGCGGTATCTACCGAATCCGTTATCAGGTTACCGCGTCGCGCGGCTGGCTGGCATTGAAGGCCTGCTTATCGAGAATATCCACGAGAATGTCGACGGCATCCCAGACGTCGGCAAACCCCAGGTAAAGCGGCGTGAAGCCAAATCGCATGATTGCCGGTTCGCGATAATCGCCGATGACTCCGCGGGCGATCAGCGCCTGTATGACGGCATAGCCATGGGGATGTGTGAAGCTGACGTGGCTACCGCGCCGTTCGTGCGCGCGCGGGGTGACCAGCGCAAGCGGATGGGCCGCGCAGCGCGTCTCGACCAGATTGATGAACAGGTCGGTCAATGCCAGTGACTTGCAGCGCAAGGCGGCCATATTGGTTTTGGCGAATATGTCCAGCCCGGACTCAACCATGGCCAGCGAAACGATGGCCTGGGTACCGCACAGGGCGCGGCGTATGCCGGGATCGGGCACGAAGTCGGCGCCCATGGTAAAGGGGTTGGCGTGGCCCCACCAGCCGGAAAGCGGGTGGAAAAATTCTTGCTGGTGCTTGGGCGCTACCCAGATAAACGCGGGCGCGCCTGGGCCGCCATTCAGATATTTGTAGGTGCAGCCCACGGCAAAATCGGCATCGGCTTCATTCAAGGCTACGGGCACCGCGCCCGCTGAATGCGCCAGATCCCAGAGCGTCAGGGCGCCATGCGCGTGCGCATGAGCCGTCAGGGCCGGCATGTCCAGCAAGTAGCCGCTGCGATAATTGACATGGGTCAGCATGACCACGGCAACGTCCTGATCGATGGCGGTGTACAAGTCTTCGGGGGTATCGACCAGGCGCAATTGGTAACCGCGGTCCAGCCATTGGCTCAGGCCTTGCGCTATATATACGTCGGTCGGAAAATTGCCGCGTTCGGTAAGGATGATCCGGCGTTGTGCTGTAGGGGCCTGGCCCGCCTGGATCCGCAGCGCGGCGGCCAGGGCCTTGAACAGATTGATTGAGGTTGAGTCGGTTACGACGACTTCGTCGGAACCTGCGCCTATGAGCGAGGCAATCTTGTCGCCGAGCGTGGAGGGCAGGTCGAACCAGCCTGCCTTGTTCCAGCTGCGGATCAGGTCTGTGCCCCATTCCTGTTCAATGACGTGCAAGCCTCGCGCCAGGGCCGCTTTGGGCCGCGCGCCCAGGGAATTTCCGTCGAGGTAGATGACCCCTTCGGGCAGGGCGAACTCGTTTTTCAGATTGGCCAGATCATCGGCCTGGTCCATCAGGATGCAGTCGTTACGGCTAAGCATGGGGATCTCCGGTGATGCGCTGTCGGCACAGGCGCCTGGCCTGGGTTTGATGAAATTATAGGCTTCAGGCAATGGTGTTTTATTGCATAGTGGGGCGGCAATTTCTTATTTAATGTGCTTTCGGGCTGAAATTTCGGAGGATCTTGTCGTTAGGGCATTTTTGGTTCGAGTGTTTATGGGATTCGACGTTTTGGTCGGTTTGGTATTTACGGTTTGGTATTTGAAGACGCCGTTTATCGGGGCTTGGGGTCAGGACCGGCACGGCGTGCTTGATCCGGATCTACCTCGTCCAGGCGGGCGTCGGGCCAACTCACTACGCCGCTGGCGCGGCTCCGTTCAAACAGGGCCCGACGACTTCCCCCGCCTTCCCTACGGTAGCATCCGGCGCACGCCTTACGCCGGTCCTGACCCCAAACCCCGATAGACGGCTGACGTTACGGCTTGCCTGGAATCAATGTGCTTGCATCTACCGTTAATGGGCCTGCATCAATAAAACAGTTAACGTGCGTGCACCCGTACCTTTATCATGTCGCCACATCTACCTCGATTGACGACTCGATGGATCGACGACTGGATGTACTAAAAGCACCCACCGCCTCAACGTAGCCTGTGATTGGCTTAACGCGGCTTCCCCAATGTATACCTCGAGGCATTTCCTCAACGCAAGCCGCAGGGTGGGCGGTGCTGTGCAGTCCGGCGGTAGTCCAGCGCCGGGTGCTGACGAAGGGAAGGCGGGGGCTTTCGGCGGGCCCTGTTTGAGTGACGCCCTGCAGCGCGGGGCGGCGCGAGTTGGCCCGACGCCCGCCTGGACGAGGCAGACCCGGGCAGTCGGGGCGCGTAGCGCCACGACCGCTGGACGTGCCGGACTGCACAGCACCGCCCACCCTGCGGCGTCTTTATAGAAATTAGACATACAACTGCCGCAAAATTACCCAACTCGGTATCTTCGAATTGTTGGCCGAGGCTGCTTGCCCCACACTGAATTCCACGCCTTAAACCGGGAGACCAACATGCGGCAACCCTATTCTAAACAGCGCGGCCAGGGTATGACCGAATACATCATTGTGGTGGCTTTGGTGGCCGTCGCCGCGATAGCGGTTTACCAGCTTTTCGGGCAGGTGGTGCGTTCGCAAACGGCAGCCATGGCCAAAGAGCTTGCCGGTGAAGATGGTTCGGAACAATCTCGAATGGCGCAGTCCGCCGCTGAAGCGGCGGCGGCTCAAACGGCCGCCAAAACCCTTAAATCGTTCACTGGCAACGCCGGGGCCAGTCAATGAGGCCCGGGCCTGATTCAAGAAAAGCCCTTTTACGCCGGGACCTGAAGGCACAGCCGGCCCAGGCCGGCCAGGCACTGGTATTCGGAATGCTGTTGGCCGGGATGGCGATTCTGGTGCTGGTGCGATATTTCTCCACCAGCCAGGTCGCGGCCGCCAAAGCGCGTCAATTGCATGCGCTGGATGCAGCGGCCTATAGCGGGGCACTGGTTCAGGCCCGTGCCTTGAATATGCTGGCGTATCTTAACCGCGCCCAGATAGGGCATCAGGTGGCCATGGCCCATCTGGTAACCCTTGGGTCGTGGGCGGCGTTTGGCGGCGCGCAGGCGCGGCAACTGGGCTCAGGCAATCCGCCAGCCTATCTGATCGCCATGATGTTCGGGCCTGATCATGGCGCCGCGTATCTGGCCGCGCGCGCAGCGGGTGGGCTTGATGCACTGGCCCGCACCGAGGGCGATCTGGCGCATGCCTACGCGGCGCACGATCATATAGTCCAGAATGTATTCGATTCGGTGCAGCAGGAAATCGTAGCCGGGTTGCCCGATGTGCGTTGGGCCGCCATGCAGGCCATACTCGCGCAAAACTACCCCGACCGCACCGACGCGCGCGGGCTATCTGAGCATGCCGCGCAAGAGCAGGAAAAATCCATTTCCCCTGACTCCCGTGCAAATGAACGCTTTGATTTATCAATACTCGACGACAACTGGCCAGGCTTTTTGCAGATGTATTCCGGGCAACAGCGCTTGCGGTCTTTTGTCCTGGAAGTCGCCCGTTTGTACGATTTTCTGGGGCCGCGCAATCATACGGCCAACAGTCCCTGGATAGTTGATGAGAAATGCCCGGCGTTGCGCCACGAATTGCGTCGACGCGGCAATACTGAGCTTGATGCTTATGGACACTGGCAGTCCATCGACACAGAATCCTTTCATGCCTTGCGCTCCAATCGCTGGATTGGCTGTTACTACCGCGAATATCCCATGGGCTGGGGCTGGATTCCGAGCGCCTTGAATCAAAGTGTCGACGGCCCTTATACCAACAGTCCGCCCAACGACTTTGCCGCGCAGGATTTCTGGCGTTGGGTACGCGACGCGACTAATTGGGATATTCATTCCGGCGATGCGAATCCTCTGGCCAACTCTCGGGCTGTGGCGGGCCGTCAGCGCTGGCACGGCGGCGGATTGCCCATGTATTTCGATACCAGTACCCAACAAAGAGGCTTGAGCCTGAAATTCACCGTTGCCTTGAAGCATCCCGGCCCGGGGGATTTAATGGTAAGCACTCAGAGCGCAGCGGAAACTTTTTTTGAGCGCCCTGAACCGCGTGCCGATGGCCGCCTTGAAACCGGCAATTTGTTCCACCCCTACTGGCAGGCGCGATTGGCTACACCCAATTCGACTCATGGCGCGGCAAAGGAGGCGCCATGAATTGGATAGCCCGATCGCAAGGTGAATGTGGCCGCATGCAGCGGGGCCAGGCTCTGGCCGAAGGCCTGGTGGTTCTGTTCGTGCTGCTTTCTGTGTGGGTGGCTATCGGCTGGCTGAGCCGGTTTCAGGATATGGCTTTGCAGGCAACGCATGCCAGTCGTTTTGCCGCGTTTTCGGTAGCCCGCCATTCCGATCTAAGGCCTGCCGCCGATATTCGGCGCCGCTATTTTTCAGGGCCCGCGCATCAATGGAATGATCGACATGGCCGCAGCGTGCTGAGCCTGGAGCAAACGGAAGTTTCCTTGCTTGTCAGGTCCGATACCGCGCTCGATGTCCAGGCCCAGCCAGGAGGCTCACTTGCCGATGCCGTCTCTTTGCGCCAAGGCTGGCGCATTGACGACACAGGTATTGTTCGGGCCATTGTGACTGTTGGTTCCCGTGCTGCCACACAAGATATCGTTCACAAGGCGAATGCTGTCAAGATAGGTTTGAGCGCGTTCGATGGCGGGTATCCCATCCTGACCCGCCATACGGCCATTCTAGCCGGTGCCGGACACGCCTCGAACGACCTCGACGCGCAACACCGGATAGCTGCATCGAAGCTGGGGTGGAGCAATGGCGCGGAAAACTCGTACCGCCTCGGGCGTCATATACAAATGCGTACCCAGCCTCTTGACCGTGCCTGGGGTCGGGCGGCGCTGGAACTCGATTGGCTGACGCCCTGGGCAAGCCATGTTCCCGAGCTGCACTTGACTCGCCTCCCGGAGGCCGAAGCCCATGACTGATTGGATACCGTACGTCATCCGGCATTGCTCAGTTTCGCGGATGGGGAAATATTTCAAGGCGGTTCTTGTATTGACGCTGGCGGCCGCAATAATCGACACGCAGGCCAACGCGTCGATCGACAACAGGCTGAAGCTACTTGAAACGCCGGAATTCATCTGGTCGGAGCCAGAAAAAATTCAGCTATTTGGCGTGCCTGCATCTTGGCGTCGTTTCGCGGCGCCCATGCCAGTCGAAAAAGCGGCCCGAATTTTGTCTAGCCATACACATTTGTTCCAACAAGTGGTGGCGTTCAGGAAAAAAATAATTCTGTTCGGGATGCACGCTGGATGGCACTGGGTAGCCGATCTGGAACCGACGGGACAAGGCTTCCAGGGAACGATTTCGGCTTTGGATGCAAGTTTTCCGCATCTGAGCGAGGCTGCGCAAAATCGCTCGAATCTGGCCGTAGCCTGGGTGCCGATTCAGGCTCGATTGCTCTACAGCGAAAAGACGTTTATGAAAGGTCGCCCGGTAGTACAGCAAATTTATAACGTCGCGTGGCCCCTGGGCAAGTTGAATCTCTATGTGCGTGAGCGTTTGCAGACTTCCGGCTGGCGCGATACATCGGGCCAGGGGCAACTCTTTAATGGCGGTGTTTGGCTGCGCGAGAGCGAGCGCCTCATGCTGATCTCTCATGAAATATCCGGAGGCAGCGCATTGTTCATTCATCATTTTCAATAGTTTTATCTGGGAGCGAAGCATGCGCCTGCCTGTGTTCAACCGTTCCATGGCATTGCTGCTGTTGGCTGTGCTTGCTGGCCTGGGTGCCGCCCTGGCAGCTCGCCAATACTTGGCGGATCGTATTCATCAGCTTGAGGCCGATGCAAGAATTTCAACGGTCTCACGGGTGGTGGCCGCCTACAATCTGCCCTCCGGCACGCGTTTAACGTCCGATCATTTCGCCGTACGCCAGTTTCCCACTGCTGCGGTATCCAGCGATAGTCTCGCTCCCGAACGATTCCAGGAGCTGACAGGCAGCGTTCTGGTTGCGCCTTTGCATGCTGGCGATCCTATTTTGCGTGTGCATACCGCGCAGGCCCAAGTGTCGCCTTTTTCAGGCAAGCTTGGCGAGGGCAGGCGAGCGATTACCATCCCCGTAGATGCCATCAATTCAGTGTCCGGACTGCTCGAGCCGGGAGACCTGATTGACTTGTATGTGTCATTCGATCATCAGCGCCGACGCATTACTGCCCCTTTATTGCAGGGGGTTCTGGTTCTGGCGACAGGGGCTGCGACTCGGCCTGCCAGCGAGACTGCCCGGCAGAGCAACTATTCCACTGTGACGCTCGATACGTCTCCGGAAGATGCAATAAAGCTGGTAGCGGCCCGCCAAGGAGGGAGCATTACCGCCTTATTGCGCCACCCACACGATAGGCGCCCCGATCAAAAGGCAGTTCGCGGCGATTTGGCCAGCCTGTTGGGCGTTAATGAGCGCATCGCGACTGTCAAGACACGGAACGCACCTGTCATCTACGGAAACCAGGCCGCTCGCGGCCTGCCGCGACTGCACCCCGACATTCCCGTGCCAAAACCAGCGAACGGCGTCTTCGACTTGCCATATACCCCCGAACTGGCCAGCGCCTGGATGCGCGCCGGGGGGCTACCGGATCAATCCGATACGCCCTTGGTTTTGCCTCATTGACGCTGGTTTGACCGAACCCTGGGTAAACAGGAGTTTGAGGCGCTGTCTTGGATAGGAACTGAAATCATGAATTTCCGGTCTGTGTGTGTAGCCTGCGGTTTGTTGCTCACTGTGCCTGTGGCTGGCGCCGAGCCGGACACATTGCTGAATTTGCAGGTGGGCGAAGTCAAGGTTCTGGCGGTGCCGGAAGTGGCCCGTGTCGCCGTGGGGGACGGCCATGTGCTCAATGCCGTGACGACTGAAGAAAAAGAGGTCATTGTGTTTGCGCGGCACGAGGGTTCCAGCACTCTGCAGATCTGGTCCGCGAATGGCCGGAAGCATCGCTATCAAGTCGATGTCGCCCCAGAGGGCGCGCGCCAGACCCGGGCCGAGCTGCGTACTGTGCTGGAGCGTATCCCCAATGCGCGGGTGTCGGTGGTCGGCGACAAGCTCGTGGTCGAAGGAGACGATTTGTCCGACAGCGATCGTGAACGCGTCGCCGCGCTCAGCAAGCGCTATCCACAGTTGCTTGACTTTACGAGCCAGGTAGGCTGGGACCGAATGGTATTGCTGGACGTGCAGGTGGTGGAGGTGCCGCGTTCGCAATTGCAAGAGCTGGGGGTGCGCTGGAACACGGCAAGCGATGGCGGCTTGAACGCAGGCCTGGCCTGGGATGGCGGGTCGCGGCAATTCAGCGCCAGGCCGGGTGAGTCGCTCCTGGATCTTCCGTTTCCGGCAAGAATGGCTGCTGGGTATTTTGGGATCAATGCGGTGCTGTCCGCGCAGATCAGGGCTTTGGCGCAAACAGGCTCCGCGGTCGTGCTGGCGCAACCTCAGCTGTTGGCGCGCAGCGGCGCCACTGCTGAATTTCTGGCCGGCGGCGAAGTTCCCTACTCGACGGTCGAAGCCAATGGGGCAACAAATACCGTGTTCAAGCCTTATGGTGTTTCCTTGCGCATTACACCGAAAATCGAACGAAATGGCGCTGTGCGTTCGCGCATTGAAGTAGAGGTCAGTTCGGTGGATCAATCGCTATCGGTGCCTAACGGGCCATCGTTGAAAACCCGGCGGGCGGCCACTGAATTCAATGTCCGCTCGGGCCAGACCTTGGTATTGGCCGGATTTCTGTCGCGCGAAGAGTCGCGCAATACCGACAAGGTTCCCGGCCTGGGCGATATTCCCATTCTGGGCGCTTTGTTCAAGTCGCGGCGTTTCCAGCACAACGAAACCGAGCTTGCCATTTTTGTGACTCCTGTTGTGGTCGCGCCGGACGATCCGGGTTTGATGCAGCGGGTAGCGCAAGGCAGGGCCATTCTCGATCATGTTTTTCCGGATGGCGAGTTGATCAACTCGCCGGTCCATGCGGCTGCAAGATTGCCGCAGGCCCTGAGTGCGTCACATATGAGCTGGGATCCCTATAGCGGCGCAGGTTCCCAATGGGGCCATCCGGAATCTGCGCCACCGTTATCCTCCGGGCTGGCCAGCCCATTGCCTGGTGTGCCACCGGTACGGCGCACCGGCGTCAACCAACATGATTTTCGGGAGTAAACCATGCTGAACCTGGAACTTCGATTCGAAGATGGCACTACCCATGTGAAACAGCTTTCCCCTCCTGTGGAAATCGGCCGCGCTCCTCAGGCAAACTTGAGGCTGGGTACATGGAGAGTGGCCAGGCGTCACGCCCGTATCGACCAGCGTGAATCCGGCCTGTTCCTGGAGGATTTTGGTTCCTTGACAGGCACTCTTGTCAATGGGCAACGGGTGACGCAATATGGGCCTTTGCAACCGGGCGATGAAATTATCGTAGGCCCTTGTCTGATCCATCTGCGCGATATAGCCGAACCCAAAGCCTCTGGTCATGCGGCGGATCCACCCATCCAGGTGGCGGCAAATGATTCGACTGGAAGCCTACCCACATTGCAGGCCCTGGTTCCCTCGGGCGCGCCTACCATTGTTTCTCCGCGGCCCGATACTGAAAACGTTCAGATATCCGTGGCGGCGCTCCTCCATCATCGTCGTCGCCTGCACGCTGCTTTGCTCGAAGCCCTGGACTTGCGCCGGCGCGACGTGGCCAATATGAGCGATACGGCCTTGCGCGGCGAGGCAACGGCGGTACTGGCCGAAATAATCCAAAGCGATCCCGATATTCCCGCATCGGTGAACCGTGACGATCTGCTGATCGACGTGGTCAATGAGGCTGTTGGCCTTGGGCCTCTTGAACCCTTGCTGGCAGATCCTCATATCAGTGAAATCATGGTAAACCGCCACGACGAAATTTTTATCGAATCAGCCGGGCGTCTGGTGCGTCATTTTTCAGGATTCAGCAGTGAGCAGGCGGTCTTGGGGGTCATCGACCGTATTGTGTCTCCTCTGGGCCGTCGTATCGACGAAAGCTCGCCCATGGTCGATGCGCGTTTGAGGGATGGGTCGCGGGTGAACGCCATAATTCCTCCATTGGCGCTGCGAGGAGCTTCTCTTACCATACGCAAGTTTCCGAAAAATCGGCCGAGCATGGACGATTTGATTCGAGTGGGTGCGCTTGACGCGTCGATGTGCGAATTTCTGCGCCTGTGTGTTGGATCGAGAAAAAACATTATTGTTTCAGGCGGCACCGGTTCGGGCAAGACAACCCTGCTGAATGTCCTGTCCAATTGTATTTCCGCGAGTGAACGTATCGTGACCATCGAAGATGCGGCCGAGCTGCGTCTCGACCATGAGCATCTGGTGTCGCTGGAAGCGCGGCCCGCCAATCTTGAAGGGCGCGGCAAGGTCGATATTCGCGACCTGGTACGCAACGCCTTGCGCATGCGGCCGGATCGTATCGTAATTGGCGAATGCCGCGGAAGCGAGGCCTTCGACATGCTTGCCGCCATGAATACCGGCCATGAAGGCTCCCTGACGACCTTGCACGCCAATAGCCCGCGCGACGCCTTGTCGCGGCTTGAAACCATGATACTCATGGCGGGCATGGATTTGCCGCTTGCGGCCGTGCGTGAACATATCGCCGCCAGCATCGATTTGTTGGTGCAGCAGGCAAGGCTAAGCGACGGCCGCCGTTTGATTACCTCGATTGTCGAGGTCACAGGCACGGAAAGCGGCCGCATACAGACGCAGGAGCTTTTTCGCTATCAGGCAGCGCCCGTCAGAGCGTTCATAGGCTGCGGGGTCATGCCGGAATTTTTCTCAAATAATGGCGAATGCCCCCAAGGCCTGGATGCCGCCTTGTTTCACCAGCGCACCGAACTGAACCAGACCGTGGCCTGTTTCGAGATAACCGCGTCGCAGGCCTTGCCATGATTATTCTGTTTTTATTCTGTATCGCGATTGTGGCAGGCGTGGCCAGTTGGCTGGTTCAAGGGTGGTGCAGGCTCGCATATCAGCGTTATCAATCGGCATTTCAACGGGAAGCCAAGGCGCGTTTAAGTGAATTTTTCCTGTTTTTCGATCCGGCACAACTATGGTCGCTCAACCTGATTTTGTGCGGTGGCCTGGCCCTGATCGTTTACATGCTTTCGGGTTCCCTATGGCTGTCGAGCGTTATCGCAGGGCTAAGCCTGATTGCTCCTCAGACTGCCATAGCCGGCTTGCGGCGCCGCCGTCTGACGCAGTTCGACGAGCAGTTGCCGGATTTGATACAGGCGCTGGCGGGAGCACTGCGCGCCGGATCCGGAGTGCAGGCGGCGTTGAGGCATATTGTGGTTCAGGCGCCCACACCCTTGGCCCAGGAGTTCGGCTTGATGCTGCGCGAGCAACGCATGGGTGTTTCTTTCGAGCAGGCCTTGGCCGCACTGTATCGACGCGTGCCAACAGAAGGCACCGGACTGCTGGTGTCTTCGCTGAGCATTGCGGTTCAAAGCGGTGGCAATCTGGCTGAAACGCTGGAGAGAATCGCCGCTACCCTGCGGGCTCGGCTTCATCTGCTGGCTCGGGTGCGGGCCTTGACCTCGCAGGGAAAATTGCAGGCCTGGGTCATGGCGTGCCTGCCTTTTCTTCTGGCGTTGGCGCTGGAGGCAATCGACCCCGACTCCATGGCTTATCTGTGGCATACCCGCGCGGGTTGGGCCGTGATCGGCGTCATTATCGGACTGGAGTTGCTGGGTGTCATGTTCATACGTCGCATAGTCAGTATTGAAATCTGAGCGGCGGCAAATCAATTGGCGGCCCAAGGCACCATGGCATAGGGTCTGGCAGTTAAAGGAGCTCAGATGTGGTTCTGGTTCAGTTGTTTGGCGGCGGGGGTGTCTTTGTGCCTGTTTTGCTGGGTGATCACCCATCCGCTCCGCTTGCGCCTGCAGGCGGCAAGCATGTATTCGAACCATGCAGGTTTGAAGCTGATCCTGCCTTGGGTGCTGGTTCTGGCCGCGGCCTGCCGTCCGTGGATTTCATGGCAATTGCGCAATACGCTGGCCAGGCAGATCCAGCGGTCGGGTCTGGAGCCGGTGTGGAAGGCCGAG
Source organism: Paralcaligenes ginsengisoli (assembly GCF_054781135.1). NCBI lineage: Bacteria > Pseudomonadati > Pseudomonadota > Betaproteobacteria > Burkholderiales > Alcaligenaceae > Paralcaligenes > Paralcaligenes ginsengisoli. The sequence goes on along the minus strand of NZ_BAAGUZ010000006.1, from coordinate 67,745 downwards.
CACATTGTGGCGATGCAGATTCTGGCTTTCCTGTGTCCTGGAGCATCGGCGGGCCTGGCCCTGGCTGTCTATTTTCTGCTGGAGCCTGTGCATGGCCTGACGCTGAGCCTTTGCCTGGGCGGGCTTTGCGCGTGGTGGCCGCGCCGTAGCTTGCGGGACCAGGCACGGGCCCGGCAGCGCTGGATGCTGAGGGAGTTTCCGTTCCTGCTCGACATGACAACCCTGTGTGTGGAAGCGGGCCTCAATTTGCATGGAGCCTTGCAGCAGGCAGCCGCAAATGGTCCCTCGGGCCCTTTGCGGCAGGAGTTGCGCCACGCTTTGGCCGACATGCGCGCCGGCATGGCGCGGTACGAGGCCCTGCAGGGCCTGGCCGACCGCACCGATATGCCCGCAATCCGTCAGCTAGTGGTGGCGCTGAGTCAGGCCGATCAATTGGGCATGAGTCTAGGGCCTTTGTTGCGCGCGCAGTCCGAGCAGCGCAGAACCGAAAGGTTCCTGCGGGCGGAAAAGCTCGCTCTGGAAGCCCCTGTGAAAATGTTGTTCCCCATGGTGTTCTGCATTTTCCCTTGTACTTTCTTGATTATCGGCTTTCCGATTGTGATCAAGCTTGTGGGGGTGGAGATTTGAATTCCGAGCCTGAGTCACTGCAGATTTTCCAGGCGTTCGGTTATTGCGACCGGCTACGCGGTTTGCACGCGTATCCGGAACTGGTCGGGCACCGCGGTTTGTGGCTCAAGCCCTGCAAGGCAATACATACGTTTGGCTTGGCTTATGCCATCGATGCCGTATTTCTCGACCAGGATTTGCGTAGTCTGAAATGTGTTGAAAACATGGCTCCCAATCGCATTGCCTGGTGTCTTGGTGCCCGGTCTGTTGTGGAATTGCCCGGCGGCTATTGCGCGCGCAATTCGAGCGGCGTGCAATGGCTGCGCCACGCGCTGTTGCAAAGCGGGCTGTTTGTGCGATAAAGCGGATTGTCAGAGAGCCTCGCACGTCCGCATGCTTATGGAGGTTTATGGTGCATTTTTGGTTCGGGTGTTTATGGGATTCGGTGGGTTGGTATTTACGTTTTGGTAGTTTTGGTATTTAAAGACGCCATCTATCGGGGCTTGGGGTCAGGACCGGCACGGCGTGCTTCATCCGGATCTACCTCGTCCAGGCGGGCGTCGGGCCAACTCACTACGCCGCTGGCGCGGCTCCGTTCAAACAGGGCCCGCCGAAAGCCCCCGCCTTCCCTACGGTAGCATCCGGCGCACGCCTTACGCCGGTCCTGACCCCAAGCCCCGATAGACGGCTCACGTTAGGGCTTGCCTGGAATCAACTTGCTTGCATCTACCGTTATGGGCCTGCACCCATAGAACCGTTAACGTGCCCGCACTCATGCCTCTATCACGTGGCCCCTACACCACGATGTGCCAAACCCTGGATTTACTATGCGCCCGACGTCTCACCGTAGCCTGTGATTGGCTCAACGCGGCTTCTCCAACGTCTCTCTCTATGCATTGCCTCAACGCAAGCCGCAGGGTGGGCGGTGCTGTGTAGTCCGGCGGTAGTCCAGCGCCGGGTGCTGACGAAGGGAAGGCGGGGGCTTTCGGCGGGCGCTGTCTGAGCCCGGCCTCGCGAGGCCGGGCGAGTTCGCCCGACGCCCGCCTGGACGAGGCAGACCCGGGCAGTCGGGGCGCGTAGCGCCACGACCGCTGGACGTGCCGGACTACACAGCACCGCTCACCCTGCGGCGTCTTTATAGAACTACCGTCCAAAGTACAAAGTAATAAGCTAAAACCTGAACGAACGGCTCAAAAATAATCGACTAAAACACGTTCAGTGCCGTAAACGCCTGAACCAAACATGCCCTAGTGCGCTTTAGGAGGCCCGCTCCGGTGTAGGATAATTGGCCCCGAACACGCTGATATAGGCCGGGTAAAAACTGCAATACAAGATGGCCGCGACGATAATATTGACCGGCGTCAGCATGACTTGAACCAGGCTGTCCGCCATCCCCATGTCGACCATCAGATTGCCCAGCAGCTGTATGGACAGGAATACGGCGCCCCAGCTCAGGCCGTACAGCAGGAACGGCCATTTATTGCGCCAGCACGCCACCATTGAGAAGAACAGGGCCTGGGTCAGTTTGATCTTGTGCCAGCCCACCAGGGCCGGTGCATGCCAGAACAGGGCCGAGATCACGATATACATCAGGGCAAAGGTAATGAACGGCCCGCGTACGGCTACCATCAGCGCGGCTTCGTCCACGGCGGTGCCTGTGCCTATCGCGTCCATGATGCTGCTCATAAAGGGCAGAGTAGCCAGGAAGCCTCCCGCCAGGCAGCAGGCCAGGTACGCCAGGCCCAGCCGGATCAGGCGCTTGCGGCTATCGGTGTTGCGCAGCGGCTCCAGCCACATGGGCAGCAGCATACGCTCGCCGGTGGCGATATGGCGGCAGGCGCACAAAGAGATAAATGTCAGCAGCGGCATGGCGGCAATCAGCGTCATTTGGCCCAGCAGCGGGATCAGGTACGCGACCGTAATGAAAAACCCTGTCATCAGGCTCCAGAAGAACAGGGGCATGGGTTGGAGCCGGAAAAGCTTGGCCCCGTCCTGTATCCATTGCCAGCCGGCGATGACGGGAAGTGTGGCTGCTTGCATAGTGAGTCGGGTTTCCGGTTGTGGGTCAGGGCAGGGCAATGGATACGGCCTTGCGTCGTTCGCGCAAAATGCGTTCGAAATGGCGCGGGTCGTGAGGTTTCAGGGTTTGCGCGGGCCGGGGCAGGAAGAAGTCGTACAGACGCGAGACCCAGAAGCGCAATGCGGCCGCCTGCAGGATCGTGGGCCAGGCGTGCTGTTCGGCCTCGTGAAATGGCCGTACCGCGGCGTAGGCGCCCAGCCAGGCGCGCAGCCTTTCCGCATCGAATACGCCCGTGGTCTGTTCGACGCACCAGTCGTTTACGCTGACGGCCACGTCGAACAGCCAGCTGTCCCAACCGGCAAAGTAGAAATCGATGAAGCCGCCCATTTTGGGCATGTCGAATGTGCCATCGAACAATACGTTGTCGCGAAACAGATCGCAATGGGCGGGCCCGAAAGGCAATTGTCCATGGATGTCGCTACTGGCAAAACGGATCTGTTCGGCCAGGGTTTCCTGGATCAGCGTGCTTTGATCCGGATTCAGGAAAGGCAGTATCAGAGGCACCGTGCGTTTCCACCACGCCAGGCCGCGCAGATTGGGCTGCTCGATCTGGAAAGACTGGCCGGCCAGATGAGCGCGCGCCAGGGTTTCGCCGGCCAGCGCGCAATGCACGGGGCCGGGTGCGGGTTCGTAGCCGCCGCGCAGGCGCGTGACGATGGCGCAAGGCTTGCCGTGCAGGGTGGTCAGGCGTTCTCCGCTGCGCAGAGTCTGGGGTTGGGGCACTGGAATGCCGTGCTGGGCCAGATGGTGCATCAGTTCAATATAGAACGGCAATTGCTGGGCGGTCAGCACTTCGAAAATGGTCAGGACGTATTCGCCCTGTGTGGTGGTCAAGAAGAAATTCGTGTTTTCGATGCCGGCGGTAATGCCGCGCAGGGAGATCATCTCACCCAGGGAATACCGGGCAAGGAGGTCGCGCGCGTCGCTGTCGCTAACAGGAGTAAAAACGGCCATGGGCGGGTAAGACTCTAGGGTAGATAAAAACAAAACGCCCGGGAGGGCGGGCGTTTGATTTTAGACCAGGTTGGCTGCTTGCGTGTTCGGGCGCCATTTCCAGAGGGCAAAGCGCATTTCCGGACGCTTCGCATGGCCCGCCCTGGTTCGAAGGCGGGCCATGCGAAGGCTTATTTTTTAAGCAGCGAGCATTTCGAATCGGCGACTTTGGTGAAGGCTTCTTCGCCGGGTATGGTTGCGACTATTTTCATATAGTCCCAGGGTTTCTTGGATTCGGCTGGAGTCTTGACCTGCATTAAATACATATTATGAATATAGCGCCCATCCTGGCGGATGTAGCCGCTGTTGTAGAAGTCGCTGATTTTCATTTTTTTCAATTCAGCCATGACCTTGTCGGTATCCACGCTCTTGGCCGCGGCCACGGCTTTCAGATAAGTCGAGACGGCTGAGTAGTCCGCGGCCTGATGGGTGCTGGGCATTTTTTTCAGCTTCTCGTAGAAGCGTTTGGCAAATTTACGCGAAGCGTCGTTCATGTCCCAATACCAGCTGTCCGTCATGAGCAGGTGCTGCGCGGTGGCCAGGCCCAGGCCGTGGATATCGTTGATGGTCATCAGCAGGCCGACCAGCTTCATGGACTTGCTGATACCGAAATCGTTGGCAGCCTTGATCGAATTGATGGTGTCCGACCCGGCGTTGGCCAGCCCAAGCACCTGTGCCCCGGATGCCTTGGCCTGCAGAATGTACGAAGACATATCGGGCGAGTTGGGAGGATGCTTCACCGAACCGACCACCGTGCCGCCATTGGCCTTGATGACGGCGCTGGTATCGGCTTCCAGCGAGTGTCCGAAGGCATAGTCGGCCACCAGGAAGTACCACGATTTTCCTCCCTGCTTGATGACGGCCGAGCCTGTGCCTTTGGCAAGCGCCACCGTATCGTATTCGTAATGAACCGTGTAGGGAGTGCAGTCTTCGTTGGTCAGGCGGGCCGTGGCCGCGCCGATGTTGATATAAGGGATCTTTTTCTCGGCAATGATGGTGTTCATGGCCAATGCGGTGGCGGAATTGACTCCGCCGACCAGCAGCTTGAGGTGATCGCGGTCTATCCACGAGCGCGCTGTCGAGGCGGCAATGTCGGGTTTGTTCTGATGGTCTGCCGACAAGACTTCTATTTTGCGTCCGAGTACCGATCCGCCGGCGTCGGCCACCGCCATTTTGATGGCTTCAAGACCGCCGGGGCCATCGGTGTCCGCATAGGGGCCCGACATATCGGTGATGAAGCCGATGCGTATGGGTTCGCTGCTGGCCTGAGCGCAGGCCGTGCCGGTAACGAGGCCCAGCGCAAGCGCCAGGGAGCTCAGACTCAAAAGGTGTTTTTTCATTGATGGTCTCCTGATTATGGGTATGCAAGCCCGCTAGGCCTTGCTGCCCTGTTTTAGCAACTCGGCGGCGAAATCCGTGCGCACATCTTTGGCCGCCACCATTTCACGCACGACTCGGTCTATGTCCGTGCCCTTTGCGCCCGCGGCGATGGCAATATTACGGGCATGCAGGGCCATGTGGCCACGCTGTATTCCTTCGGTGGCCAGCGCCCGCAGGGCACCCATGTTTTGCGCCAGGCCGACGGCTACGGCCACTTCGGCCAGTTCTTGCGCTGTCTTGATCTGCATTATCTTCAGCGACAGGCGAGCCAGCGGATGGGTTTTGGTGGCTCCGCCCACCAGTCCGACGGGCATGGGCATTTCCAGTGTTCCGACCAGATCGCCGTTCTGCGCGATCTCCCAGGTGCTGAGCGAGGTGTAGCGGCCCTGGCGGCAGGCATAGGCGTGCGCACCGGCCTCGACGGCGCGCCAGTCGTTGCCGGTGGCGACGATAACCGGATCGATGCCGTTCATGATGCCTTTGTTGTGGGTCGCCGCGCGATAGGGGTCGACGGCCGCAAACGTGTAGGCGTCGACAATGCCGTTTACGACTGTCTCGCCGCTGTAGTGCTGGCTGGCGAGCAGCGCCGGCGCGATCTGTACGCGCGCCCGGGCCAGACGCAGGTCGGCCAGGTTCGACAGGATGCGCAGCCGGACTTTGCCGGCGGTGATTTGTTCGAGGCGTTCGGCCACCGCCTCGGCCATAGTATTGACCGTATTGGCGCCCATGGCATCCCGGACATCGACGAGCAGATGCACGACCACCATGGGGCCGCGTGCGGTGTCGGGGAATACATGCACTTCTATGTCCCGGCAGCCGCCGCCCAGGCCGATCAGCACGCGGTCGCGGCTATTGGCGATATCGATGATGTCCTGGCGGTGATGAAAAATCGCATGCCGCGCGCCGTAGGGATCGGATACGCCCATGATCTGGACTTGCGCACGCATGATCGGGCCGGTGCTGGATGTCTGGAAACCGCCCGATTCCCGGATCAGTTTTGCCATATAGGAAGCGGCCGCCACGACCGATGGTTCTTCCACCACCATGGGTACCAGCACATCTCGGCCGTTGATTTGAAAGTAACCGGCCACGGCGTAGGGCAGCTCGAATTTGCCGATCACATTTTCGATCATGCCGTTGGCGGTATCCAGCGGCAGGGCATCGGCCTGGGAAAGCAGGGCGGCATCCTGAGGAGTCAAGCCGGCTTTGGCAACGATCTGCTCGAGGCGCTGAGCAGGGTCGAGAGATCGGAAATTTGGCAAACGCGAGTCTATAGACATGAATTTTTCTGCGTGAATAAAAAAGGAGAGCCTGGCGGCTTGTCGCTTGGGCTGTCCAAGTATAGATAGGGTGCGTCTGGATTCGATATGTAATAAGCAACCATAAAAAATCTGATCTAATGTTGTTTAATTCTTGATGGAGGCGAATATATGGCATTGCGATGCATGGAGGTTATTGAGCTGCTCTACCGCGACGCCGGCCGGCAGCAGTTTGTTGCCTTGCTCGATGACATAAAGGCTTTGCCCGACGATGACGCCAAAGCCCTCCTGGCCAGAAGCATCGAAATGGGCATCACCATCAAGGAACGCTTCGAATTGCTTCAGCAGCGTGAACGCGGCTTGCTGGCGGTCATTGAAACAGCCCAGGATCTGACCGCGATCACCGATCTCGACCAGGTGTTGCGAGCCATTGTGCAGCGCGCCCGGAAATTGCTGGGTTGCGATATCGGCTATTTGTCGATCTACGACGCAACACAGGGCGATTTTTATGTACGGGCAACCGATGGCGCTTTCTCGGAAAAATTCAAGCAGATACGCGTAGGGCTGGCAGTGGGTATCTGCGGTTTTGTGGCACGCAACAAGGCGCCGTATTCTTCGTCCGACTACGGCACTGACGGGCGTTTTACCCATACTCAATCGATCGATACGGGTGTGCTCGACGAGGGCATCAAATCGATTTTGGGTGTGCCTTTGCTTGCCGGCGAGCAGGTCATCGGCGTGCTGTTCGTGGGCGATCGGTATGTGCGCGCGTACGCCGCCGGGGAAATGTCCATTTTGTCCACGCTGGCGGCGCATGCCTCGGTGGCAATAGGCAATGCGCGCCTGTTTGAACAGGCGCAGGCCGCCTTGCAGCAGGCGAGCCAGACCAATCTGCTTCTGGCCCGGCAAACGGCCGACACCCGCAACGCCGCGGAGGCTCATGAGCAATTGACCTCCCTGGTGGCCAGGGGCGGCGATTTGAAGAATCTGTGCGAGATGGTCGCCGGCATGCTCGGCGGCCATGTAGCCGTGTATGACGAAGGAGAGCAGGAAGTTTGTTCGTCGATCAGTCCCGCGTACCAGCGGCCGGACGACGCCAGGCAACCGTCCGGTCCCCGCTACTGGTTTGAAGATCAGGTTCACGCAGCCTTGGGCCAGAGCCGCACGCTGGGGCGATCTGTGATTGCTTTTGAGCGCCCAGGGCAGGTCTGCCGGGTTTCGGCAGTGACCGGCGGCCGGGGAATGCTGGGAGCCCTGGTCATATGCACGGCGGCGCCGCTTGGCGAGGTAGCCATCAGGGTTTTTGAGCGAAGCTCGATGGTGACCGGAGTGGTGCTGTTGTCGCAAGAGCGCCGGGAGTCTGCGGCATTGGCAGAGCTCCCTCTGTTTTTGCGCAGCTTGGTCAGCCCCAATCAGCGCGATGTGGCGCATTTACCGGATCAGGCCGCGCGTTACGGCCTTGATTTGTCGCAGTCCATTTGCGTGACCGCTGTCGAGTCCGACCGCGACCGCAACAGTTATATCGTGAAGCGGCTCAGTGCCGAGTTTAAAGCTGCCGGCCTTGTGTTTGCCGAAATGGATGGCCTGCTGGTTTTCTTCGGCGGTGTCGAATCCGCGGACCGCTTGCCACAGTCTTTGCCGCCATTTTTCGCCAGGCATTTGCGGCTGCCCATGACGGGGGTGATGTCGACTCCGGTACACTCTGCCTCTGAATTGCCGCGGGCTTACCAGGCTGTCCGGCGCTGCCTTGGTTTTTTACGGCTGCTGGATCGCAAGGGTTCCATTTTCCTTGAACGGGAATTGTCGCTTTATTCGGTTTTGTTTGAAAAACAGGGCAGGGAAGATATTGATTCGTTTCTTGTCTCGGCGCTGGGAGCACTGTATAGCGGCGACGATGCGCGGCATGCGGAACTGGCGCGTACGCTGCTGGAATATCTCGATTGCGGTCATAATGCCCGCTCGGCGGCGAAAGCCCTGGATATTCACATTAACACCTTGCGCCAGAGGCTGGATGCCATCGATGCCATGCTGGGGCATTGGCGCAATACGGCACGTGCCCTGGAAGTCCATATGGCGCTGCGTCTTTGGCGTCTGAGCAGGGGGCAGAAATTTTTCGCCTGAATCCCAGGAACACTCTGTAATAATATTTTGATGCATTTTTCTGAACATGGAAGCTGAACCAAACCGAAATCCTGCTCCCGCCGACTGGCGACTCTGTGTCGCTCCCATGATAGACGTGACGGATCGGCATTGTCGTTTCTTCCATCGCCTGCTGGCGCCGCGCGCACGCCTGTATACCGAGATGATTACCACAGGCGCCTTGCTGCACGGCAATGTTGCGCGCCACCTGGATTTCGATGCGTCCGAACAGCCGGTCGCATTGCAACTGGGCGGCAGCGAGCCCGAGGCTTTGGCCGATTGCGCCCGCCTGGGACAGCAATGGGGCTACGACGAAATCAATCTGAACTGCGGTTGCCCCTCGGAGCGGGTGCAGCGCGGGGCCTTCGGCGCCTGCCTGATGGCCGAGCCCGATCTGGTGGCCGATTGCATCAAAGCCATGCAGGATGCGGTGTCAATCCCCGTTACGGTCAAGCACAGGCTGGGCCTCGATTACGAGGATTCCTACGAGTTTGTGCGCGATTTCGTGGGCAGGCTTCATGCCGTCGGGTGCCGAGTGTTTATCGTGCATGCGCGCAACGCCGTCTTGAAGGGCCTGTCGCCCAAGGACAATCGAGAAAAGCCGCCTTTGCGCTACGAGTATGCGGGCCGGCTGAAGCGTGATTTTCCGGATTGCCGGATAGTGCTGAATGGCGGAATTGTCGAGTCGCCCCACGCGGTGGCTTTGCTGGAGCAATTCGATGGCGTGATGCTGGGGCGGGCCGCCTGGCATAACCCTGCCATCCTGTCGGATATCACGCGCTTGATCGATCCGCATGCCGCCCTGCCCGAGCCGGCGCAGGTGGTGCACGCCATGAGGGATTACGCAGCGCGGGAAATAGGAAAAGGTGTGCCTCTGAGGATGATAGTGCGCCCGATGCTGGGCTGGGTCGGCGGCCGCACCGGTGCTCGCCATTGGCGCCGTACCTTGTCGGACCCAAAAGTGCTCGGCGGCAATGATCCCGAAACTATCGAGCGCGCCTGGTCTGACTTGACGATGCGGGTGGAATAGCTTCAAGACAAGTGCCACGATAGTGTGGCACTTGTCTTGAGCACGGCGTTGCCGGCAAACGTCAGGTGGAAGAAGTTTCGCTGTCGGAAGGCCAGTCGCGGATATATGCCTTGAGCATATTGTTTTCGAATTGTTGCGCCGCAACAATTGCCTGCGCCATGTCGTAAAAGGAAATGACCCCCAGCAGCATCGGGCCGTCCATGACCGGGATGTAGCGCGCATGCTTTTCAAGCATGAGGCGCTGCACTTCATCGGCATCGGTATTGGGCGTGACGCTGACCGGTGCGTCGTCCATGATGCTGCGTATGGTGTTGGTGCCGGTTGTGCCGTCGTTGTCGTGCAGGTGGCGGATGATTTCACGGAAAGTGAGCATGCCCGTGAGCTGGCCGTGATCCATGATGACCAGGGAGCCTATGTCTTGCTCGCTCATGGTTTCCAGGGCTTGCATAATGGGCATGTCAGGCGAGGCGGTGTAAAGGGTGTGACCTTTTACACGCAAGATTTCACTGACTTTTAACATTGCTGATCTCCAGGGTGGGCGCTAGCCGTATGCTTATTTTGCACCATAACATTGGTTTCGGGTAGCGCTTCGTAGGGTTCGAGGATTTCTTCGAGCGCTATGTTACGCGACTGTGTCAGCGAGCTCGACAGTGCGTCGATCAGCAGGCGATCCTGAGTCAGGCGGGATTGGCCGCGGTCGATCAGCAGGGCATCGATAATTGGCCCCAGCGTTGCGTCGCGCATATCGCAGGCCAGCACCCACTGCTCAACGCCGCGTTCGTGGGACTGCACGATGTAGCCGAGCACTTTGAGCGTGTCGAGCACCGGCAGCAGTTCGTCCTGATCCAGGTGCAGGTGCGCGCTCAGGTAGCGTACGCTGCGCCCCGGCGGCAGGCTGCCCTGGGCGCCGTACAGCAGGCGTATGACATTGACGGCATCGATGAATGTTGCGCCGGGTTGGCGGTTTTCAGCCCAGCGGCGCAGGCGCAGCAGCGGCAGGGTAGCCGCCACCGTGGCACCGAACAAAATGGCCAGCCATGACAGGTAAATCCAGAGCAGGAAGACGGGAAGTGTGGCGAAGGCACCGTAAATCACGGTGTAGGAGGGAAAGCGGGTCAGGTAAAAGGCGAAGCCCGCTTTCATGATTTCCAGCACGACAGCCGCGCCGAAACCGCCCGCGAAGGCGTCTTTCCAACTGACGTCGCGATTCGGCACCATCATGAACAGAGCCGCAAAGCCCAGCCCGGTGGCGATCATGGGGACGAATGACAGCGCGAAGCTCAGGGCTGCAGACACTTCGGCGACTCGCCCCAGGGATTCGCGCGCCAGAAACGAAGTGGCCCATAAGCTGGCCCCGGCCAGTATCGGCCCCAATGAAATGATGGCCCAATACACCAAAATACGCTGCCGAAATGGACGCTGGTGCATGACGTTCCATATATCGTTGAGCGCCTTGTCGATGGTCATGATCAGCATGATCGACGTTACGATAAGAAATACACTGCCGATTGCCGTCAGGCGCGAAGCCTGTGCCGCAAACTGGTTGAGGTAGTTCATGACATTGTTCGAAACAGCCGGCGGCATGAGGCTATTGCTGAAAAAGTCTTCCAGTGCCAATTTGAAGTCCGCAAACAGCGGAAACGCGGTGAACAGGGCCAGGATCACCGCCAGCAGGGGGACAATCGCAAGCACGGTGGTGAAAGTCAGGCTTGCGGCCACCTGGGTCAGTTTTTTCTCGCCTGCCCGGTACGCCGCAAAGCGCAATACTTTGCTGGCGCTGGCGCGCCAGCCCATCTCATGCAGTACGGGCTTGGCAGGGTCGTTCGTGGTGAGGACAGTGGAGGAGACCGAGCTTTCTTTGGCGATCGGTGCCGTGGCGGCGCGCATGGCAGTCGCCGCCGATTCGGTATCGGATGTTGAGCGGGCGGATGGCGTTTGATTGATAGTCATGAGCCGGCCTGTAAAGTTCTCGCTGTTTTGGGGCAGGTATGCGGGGCGGCGAGATTCAAGTGCCACATTCGAGTGATAATAACAGCATGAATACGCAACTAAACTCCAAATTGCGCCTTGGCGCGGCCGCGGCCCTTGTGGGCCTGATTGTTCTATGCCTGGTATGGGAGCTCAAGGCGGCGCCTTTGCGTCCGGGCGGTTCGCTACTGGTTTTGAAAGTCTTTCCGCTCCTGTTGCCTTTGCGGGGAGTACTCAAGGGCAAGGTCTACACTATGCAGTGGGCCGCCATGCTGATTCTGCTTTATTTCATGGAGGGCGTGGTGCGCGCCTATTCCGATCCGGCGCCTCTGTCGACGTACATGGCCTGGATTGAAATTGTCCTGTCGGCGGTTTTTTATTTGTGCGCCATTTTTTATGTCCGGCCGGCCAAGCGCGCCGCCAAGGCCAAACAGGCAGCCCAGGCCGGGCAAGCAGTCCAAGGCAAGCAGGTCCCATGAAATTCGATTCAATCAATCAGTTGAAAATCGTCAATTCGTTTGCCGATCTGCCAACCGCGTTTTACACCCGGCTGGCCACCCAGCCCCTGACACGGCCGCGCCTGCTGCACGCCAATGCCGATGTGGCCGGGCTCTTGGGCTTGTCGCCCGCGGCGCTGGCCGAGCAGGCATTTCTCGATGTGTGTGCCGGGACACTGCCTCTGGCCGGCGGCAAGACGCTGTCGGCGGTTTATAGCGGCCACCAGTTCGGCGTGTGGGCGGGCCAACTGGGCGATGGCCGGGCCCACTTGCTGGGCGAAGTCGTCGGCCCGGCGGGTTCCTGGGAATTGCAACTCAAGGGTTCGGGCCGCACTCCGTATTCACGCATGGGAGACGGCCGTGCGGTATTGCGTTCGTCGGTGCGCGAGTACTTGGCGGGCGAAGCCATGGCCGGGCTGGGTATTCCCACCACGCGAGCCCTGGCGCTGGTGGTGTCCGACGATCCGGTGTATCGCGAAACCGTCGAAACCGCGGCTATTGTTACCCGAGTGTCTCCCAGTTTCGTTCGCTTTGGCTCTTTCGAGCATTGGCACTCTGCCCCGGAAAACTTGCGTGCCCTGCTGGATTATGTCGTGGCGCGATTCTATCCCGAATGCCGCGAGGGCCAGGTGGGCGAACCGAATTCGCCCAATGACGTCGCCCTGCGTTTTTTACGGGCAGTGGTGGTGAAAACTGCCGAACTGGTGGCGGCCTGGCAGACTGTCGGCTTTTGCCATGGGGTCATGAATACCGACAATATGTCGATACTGGGCCTGACCCTCGATTATGGCCCGTACGGATTCATGGACGCGTTCCAGATCAAGCACATCTGCAACCATACGGACACACAAGGGCGCTACGCCTGGAACGCCCAGCCCGCCGTGGCTCACTGGAATTTATACCGGCTGGCCAATAGCCTGGTGGCGCTCGACATTGAACCCGAAGCCCTGAAGGCCGAGCTGGAGCATTTCGAGGCGGCGTTTCTGAATACCTATCGCCGGCGCCTGGCCGACAAATTCGGCCTGCGCCAATGGCAAGAAGGTGACGAAACGCTGGTCGACGATTGGTGGCGGCTGCTGCATACCAATCGGGCCGACTTTACCTTGAGCTTCCGGACTCTGGCCCGGGCCCCGCAAAATAGCGACGCGTTTCTGGCTTTGTTTGGGGATAGGGCGGCGGCCCGGGCGTGGCTGGATGCGTATACGCAACGCCTGGCGCTCGACGAGCGTGCCGGCGCCGAGCGCGCTGACCAAATGGATAGGGTCAATCCTCTGTATGTGCTGCGCAATCACCTGGCTGAAAAAGCCATTCAGGCGGCCAAGCAGGGCGATGCCGGCGAAATCGACACCCTGCTCACGCTCTTGAGCGATCCCTATACGGCTCGGGACGGTTGCGAAGCCTATGCGGCGCTGCCGCCCGAATGGGCCTGCCAGCTGGAGGTCAGCTGTTCGTCGTAGGCAAAGTGATGCCATAATCCCGCTTACCGCGTTTTTGTTTCACTACTTAAAAAACATTATGTCCGGCAACACCCTAGGCAAATTATTCTGTGTCACCAATTTTGGCGAATCCCACGGCCCGGCCATTGGCGCCGTGATCGATGGCTGTCCGCCCGGACTGGCCCTGAGCGAGGCCGACATCCAGTTCGAGCTGGATCGGCGCCGCCCCGGCACTTCGCGCCACGTAACCCAGCGCCAGGAGGCTGACCGGGTGGAAATCCTGTCGGGGGTATATCAGGGCGTTACCATGGGTACGCCCATAGGCCTCTTGATACGCAATACCGACGCGCGCAGCAAGGACTACACCAATATTGCCGATACCTTTCGTCCCGGGCATGCCGACTACACCTATAGCCAGAAATTCGGCCGGCGCGATCCGCGTGGAGGAGGGCGCTCTTCGGCACGCCTCACGGCCCCGACCGTGGCTGCCGGCGCAATAGCCAAGAAATGGCTGGCGCAAACGCATGGCATAACGATACGCGGCCATATGAGCCAGCTGGGCCCTATTTCGATTCCCTTCAAGTCGTGGGACGAGGTGGGCAACAATCCTTTTTATGCGGCCGACGCGAGTATTGTTCCCGAGCTTGAAGCCTATATGGATCAGCTGCGGCGCGACGGCGATTCGATCGGCGCCCGTATCGAAGTGGTGGCCGAAAATTTGCCCGCCGGCTGGGGCGAACCCTTGTACGACCGGCTCGATGCCGATATCGCCCACGTCATGATGGGGCTTAATGCCGTCAAGGGCGTGTCGATCGGTGCCGGCTTCGAAAGCATTGTGCAGCACGGTTCGGAGCACGGCGACGAAATCACTCCCCAGGGGTTCCTGAGCAATAACGCGGGCGGCGTCCTGGGCGGGATTTCCTCCGGGCAGCCCATAACCGTGTCGCTGGCCATCAAACCTACCTCGAGCATCCGCACCGAGCGACGCTCGATCAACAGCGCCGGCGAGCCTGTGCAGGTGCAAACCCTGGGCCGCCATGATCCCTGTGTAGGCATACGCGCCACACCGATTGCCGAGGCGATGCTGGCAATCGTTTTGATGGATCACGCATTGCGGCACCGTGCGCAATGCGGCTGACTCCTTATTTCAGGCTTTCGGCTTGTAGGCGGTAAGGTCGATTTCGACCTTGGCGTCTATCATGAGCCGGGCCTCGGTGGTGGATCGGGCCGGGCGGTTGGCCCCGAAACATTCCATATACACCCTGTTGAAGCTGCCAAAGTCCCGGGCGTCGGCCAGCCATACATTGGCTTTGCAGACATCGTCCAGGGTGCAGCCGGCCAGGGCCAGCGCCTTTTCCAGATGCTTGAATACCTGGCGGGTTTGAGCCTCGATGCCGCCAGTCACGACCTGGCCTTGATCGTCGGTCGGGACCTGGCCTGATACGAAAACGAAATCGCCGGCGCGAACCACGGGCGAAAGCGGGCGCGCCTGCCGATCCGATGCCGTGGGTGCCTGGCCCAATAATTCGATAGAAGCCATTTGTTTCTCCTTTTTGTAAAAAAATTACAGGAAAACCCTGATATAAAGGTTATTGACGGATTTTTCCGAGATGATTAGCATTCTATTTGTAATTTTATTACTAAATGGTGCCACTATGCAATCTTCCAACATTAGCAAAAACAGCCTGTTTCTCGAGCAGCATAGTCCTGCCCGGCGCAAGGTTTTATTGATGGGCGCCTTGGGTATTTCCGCAGCCGCCTTGGCTGGAAACAAGGTTTTTGCCGCCGGCGGCGGGCAGTCCGCCAGCCTGGCGATGATAGGTGATCCGCAAACGCTGGATCCCATGCTGACTACGGCGGATCTGGTGGGCACCATCATGCAGCACGTTTACGAGCCTCTTTACACTTTCGACGCCAAATGGAATGTGGTTCCCATGCTGGCGGCGACAATGCCTGTGATTTCAGACGACGGCAAGGTGTTTGAAATAGCCTTGCGCGAAGGGGTCAATTTTCACAATGGCCAGAAAATGAGCGCCGAGGATGTGGTTGCGTCGCTTGAGCGGTGGAGCAAAATATCGCCGCGCGGCAAGGCCGTTGCCAAGGAAATAGCCGAGATAAAAATAATCTCGCCCGCCAAGATAGCCATACATCTGAACAATCGCTACGCGCCCTTGCTGGCCCAGTTGGCGTTTTCCTCCAGCATGGCGGCGATTCTTCCCAAAAGCACGATTGCCATGCCTTTGACTCAATTCATAGGCACAGGCCCTTACAAATTAAAGGAACGTCGCCCCGACCAATACACCATCATGGAGCGCTTCGACTCTTATTCGGCGCGCACCGAAGCTCCCAGCGGGTATGGCGGCAAGCGCACCGCAATCATCAAAGAGCTGCGGTTTGTGCCGGTGCCCGATTCGAACACGCGGGTCGAAGGCGCTTTGTCGGGTCAATTCACCTATGCCGATTTGCTGCCGGTGGAGTCTGTAAAGCGGCTGGAGCGCGGCGGCGAAGCGATTGTCCCCATCATTACCAAGAACTTCGGCTTCCCCTACCTGGTGTTCAATACCAAAGAGGGCACGCTGCAGTCGCAAGCCATGCGTCAGGCCGTGCAGACATCCATGTCCGCCGACGAACTCATGGCGGCTGCATTCGGCGATCCGCGTTTCTTTATCGTGGAGCCGAATTTCTTTCCGAAAGGAACGCCTTATTATTCGGATGCGGGTGCCGAACACTACAACAATAACAATCCCAAGAAAGCGGCCGAACTGGCCAAACAGGCTGGGTACGCCAATAAGCCGATTCGCATCCTGGCCAGCCGGCAATACGAATTCCATTACAACATCGCAATGGTGCTGGTCGAGCAGTTCAAGCGGGCTGGCCTGGCTACCGACCTGCAGGTGGTCGATTGGGCCACTTTGCTGCAGCGTCGCAATGATCCCAAGCTGTGGGATATCTACATTACCCATTCGGGCCTGTTCCCCGAGCCCATGCTGTCGCCGCCTCAACTGGGGTCCGGCGCGCCCGGCTGGTGGGATTCACCCGAGAAAGCCGCCAGCATCAAGGCCTTCAACGACGAAGTCGATCTTGCAAAAAGGGCGCCGTTGTGGGGTGGCGTGCAGAAAGTCGTTTACGATCAGGTGCCATTCGTCGAGCTGGGCAAGTTCAATAGCCTGTCGGCGAGATCGAGCAAGCTGCAGAATTTCCTGCCCGGCGCCTGGCCTTTCTTCTGGAATGTGACGCTCGCTTAAGAGGCCGCGCTCAAATGCTCGATCGTATCAAGTTCCTGTTCGCGCGCTCGCTGGGTGCCTGCGTGGTGCTGCTGATCGTGGCGGTCCTGGTATTCGCTCTGGTGCATATGGCGTCGGGCGATCCCATCGCCGTGCTCCTGGGCGACCAGGCCACCGCCAGCGACATCGCGCAAGTGCGTACGATGTACGGGCTTGATCAGCCTTTGTTGACTCAGTTTTTTCTGTGGATTCAGCAGGTGCTGCATGGGAATCTGGGTACCTCCATATTCCTGCAGAAGCCGGTTGCCGAGGTTTTGCTCGAACGGGCCGAGCCTACCGTGTTGCTGGCCACTTTTTCTGTCGCGATTGCCACGCTTATCGGTGTTCCATGCGGAGCGCTGGCCGCCGTGTGGCGCGGATCCAGAACCGACCAGGTGGTCAGCGCGGTGGCCATGCTGGCGGCCAGCGTACCCAGTTTTTGGATGGGCTTGATCCTGATCCGGATCTTTGCGGTGCAGATGGGCTGGTTTCCCGCCTCGGGCTACGGCCCTCCCGAAGCAAACCTGGCGGGGCATGTGTATCACCTGGTGCTGCCTTCCATTGTGCTGGGCGTGCTGAATTCCGCCTTGATCATCCGTTTTACCCGGGCGTCGATGCTCGATACGCTGGGCGAAGATTATGTGCGCACCGCCAGGGCCAAAGGCTTGTCGGAGACGACCATCATGGTCAAGCATGTCATGAAAAATGCATTGATCCCTATTGTGACTGTCATCGGCCTGACGGCGGCCCTCATGATAGGCGGCACGGTCGTCACCGAGACCGTTTTCAATTTGCCGGGGGTGGGAGGGCTGGTGGTGCGTGCGGTGCTGCGTCGCGACTATCCGGTGATTCAAGGTACGCTGCTGGTAGTGGCGTTCATCTATGTGTTGATCAATTTTTTCATCGATTTTTTATACACCGTTATCGATCCCCGTATTCGTCTGCACAAATAGATCACCATCATGAATACAGCCACCATGCCGCCCAGCCGATTCCAGTACCTGGCCCGCCGCTATTTCGCCCGCCGTGTCGTGCTGTTTGCCACCGTGATCCTGGTCCTGGTTGTTGTCGTGGCGCTGAGCATTTCGTGGCTTTCCAATGTCGATCCCGGCGCCATTTCCATTATGCAGCGGCTTAAAGCGCCATCTTTGTCGCACTGGGCCGGCACTGATCAATTGGGGCGCGACGTCTTTTTGAGAATGGCCTACGGCGGCCGCTATTCTCTTACCATCGGCCTCGTAACGGCTTTCGGCGCCGTAGTCATAGGTACCGTGCTGGGCATAGTGGCAGGCTATTTCCGCCTGGCCGATGCGCCGATCATGCGGGTCGTGGATGCCATGATGGCGTTTCCCGATATTCTCCTGGGTATCGCCCTGGTCGCTATTCTTGGGCCATCCCTGTGGAACGTTATTCTTGCCCTGGTGATTGTCTATACCCCCAGGGTGGCAAGGGTGGCGCGCGCCTCGACCCTGGTTCTGCGAGACTTGCTGTATGTGGATGCCGCCAGGGCCATCGGTACGCCTACCTGGAAAATCTTGTATCTGCATATCCTGCCGGGCCTGATCTCGCCCATCCTGGTACAGCTGACCTTCATCTTTGCCTATGCCATTCTGGCCGAAGCCGGCCTGTCGTTTCTGGGTGTCGGCGTGCCGCCGTCCATCCCTACCTGGGGAACGATGATTTCCGGCAGCCTCAACTATTCCGACCAGGCTTTCTGGACGATCATCTATCCTGGCCTCGCCATCGTCGTGACATCCCTGTCATTGCAAATCGTGGGTGATGGCATACGGGATTCGCTCGATCCCAAGCTGAGGAAAGCAGCATGACGATTTCCTCAGGCACCTCCGGAAACAGTGTCGCGCGCATCGAGGTGGACTCCCTGTCGACCTCGTTCATGACAGATCGCGGCCGCATACAGAGCGTGTCCGACGTTTCGTTTTCCATTCCGGCCGGTTCCACGCTGGCGCTGGTCGGCGAGTCAGGGTCGGGCAAATCGGTGACCAGCCTGAGTTTGATGGGCCTGCACGCCAGGACATCGCATCCGCAGGTCAGCGGCAAGGCCATGTTCTTGCGGCGCAATGGCGAGCGGGCGAGCTTGTTCGACCTGTCGGAGCGCGAGTTCCGGTCGCTGCGCGGCAACGAAATGGCCATGATTTTTCAAGAGCCCATGACGAGCCTGAATCCGCTGCTTACGGTGGGTGAACAGATTGCCGAAGCGACGCGGCTGCATTTGGGCTACGACCGCAAGCAAGGGCGGGCTCATGCGCAGCGCATGCTCGAACTTGTGGAAATTCCCGCGGCGGCGCGCCGGGTCGGGGAGTATCCGCACGAGTTGTCGGGCGGTATGCGCCAGCGCGTCATGATAGCCCTGGCCATGGCATGTTCGCCGACCCTTTTGATTGCCGACGAACCGACAACGGCTCTGGACGTCACCATACAGGCGCAGATTCTGGCCCTCATAGGCCGCCTGCAAAAGGAAACCGGCATGAGCGTATTGTTCATTACTCATAACCTGGGCGTGGTAGCCCAGTATGCGGATAATGTAGCGGTGATGTATGCCGGGAAAATAGTTGAAAATGGCGATGTCAGGCGAGTGTTCGCAAAGCCGGCGCATCCTTATACGCAGGCCTTGCTGAGCTGCCTGCCTGCCATGGCCAAGAAGGCGAATATGCGCGACGCGGGGGGAAGACTACGCCTGGCGGCCATCGAAGGGCAGGTATCGAGCCCTTTCGATATGCCGCCGGGATGCGCATTCAGCCCGCGATGCCCTTTGGCCGATGCGCAATGCAAGGCGTCGGTGCCTGGCTTGTGCAGCCTGGAACATAGCGGCGGGCGTGTGCGCTGCTTCAAGGCGCAGGGGGTCGTGGCATGAGCACGCGCGAATCCATGGTGGATATTCGGGGCTTGAGCAAGAATTTTGGGTCGGCCAGGGCGCCCGTCCAGGCGGTCAGCAAGGTGAGCTTTGCCATTTTCAAGGGTGAAACCGTGGGACTGGTCGGGGAGTCGGGATCCGGCAAGACCACCATAGGAAGAATGCTGAGCCGCCTTACCGATCCGAGCGCCGGCGAGATGTGGTATCACGGTGTACAGCCCGCAGTGGATTTGGCTAAACTCAGCCAGCACCAATACCGTCCTTTGCGGTCGGAAATTCAGGTGGTGTTTCAAGATCCCTATGCCAGCTTGAACCCGCGCATGCGCATACGCCAGATTCTGGGTGAAGCGCTTGACGCGCACGGCCTGGCCGGCGGCCCGGCGCGCATGCCCCGGATTCATGAATTGCTCAGGCAGGTTGGGCTGAATGAAGATCACGCCGAGCGTTTCCCCCATGAGTTTTCGGGAGGCCAGCGGCAACGCATCGGTATTGCACGGGCGCTGGCTGTCGAGCCCAAGTTCATCATTGCCGACGAGCCCTTGTCTGCCCTGGATGTGTCGATCCAGGCACAGGTCATCAATTTGCTGGGCGATATCAAGGACAGGCTGGGACTGACCATGCTGCTGATATCGCACGATCTGGATGTGATCGAGTATTTGTGCGACCGGGTGATTGTGCTTTACTTGGGTCGTATCGTGGAAATCGCTCCCACCGAAAAGCTTTACTCGCAGGCATTGCACCCGTATACCAAGGCGCTGTTGGCGGCATCGCCCATCCCCGATCCCGAAGTGTCCCGGCCTGTTCAATTGCTGGAAGGCGATCTGCCCAGTCCGGCCGACCCGCCTTCGGGCTGCGTGTTCAGAACGCGCTGTCCGCTGGCCGAGGCGCGCTGCGCACAAGCCGACATGAGTCTGCGCGAACATAGTGCGGGCCATTGGCAAGCCTGTTGGCGCAACTTTTGACTGACTCCCGAAAAAAGCCTGGAAATTGAAATGAGCATGAATCCAAAAAACCTGTTGAGCCGCAGTTTCAAAGGGTTTCCCTATACCGCCGAGGCCTGCCCGGTGGACGATATCGGTCGATATGGCTGGAATCTGTTCAACGATGATTTGCCGTATCCCATGGCGGTCATCAAGGAGGCCGAGCTCGAGCACAATTTGCGATGGATGCAGGCGTTTGCCGGGGAGCGGAAAATTTTTATCGCCCCGCACGGCAAAACCACCATGTCGCCCCAGCTGTTTCGCAGACAGCTTGAGTTGGGGGCATGGGGCTTGACCTTCGCGACGGTTTTTCAAATCAACGCCGGGCTCGAGGCAGGAGCGAAGCGCATCATCATTGCCAATCAGGTGGTCGCCGACGCCGATCTCGACTCCCTGGCTTATTTGCTCGAAAACGATCCGGAGTTGCGTATCTGGTTTCTGGTTGATTCGCCGGCCCAGGTTGAGCGGATTGAATCGTGGGCCAGCCGGCGCGCCAGAACGACTCGTTTCGACTGTCTGCTCGAGGTCGGCATCGAAGGGCAAAGAACAGGCTGCCGGACTCTGGCCGAAGCCATAACCCTGGCCGGACGAGTCCGGGGCTCCAATAATCTGGCGCTGGGCGGCATAGAGTGCTACGAAGGAGGCCTGGCACATTGCCAGACCGAGCACGATCGCAAAGAAGTGGAAATCCTGATGGCGCGTGTCGCGGAAATTACCAAAGAGTGCGACCGGCTCGGCTATTTCGAAGACGGGCAGGTCGTTATGAGTGCCGGAGGGTCGGCGGTTTTCGATCTGGTCGTGCCCGGACTCAGGATGTCTTTGTCGAAACCCGTGGTAGGGGTTTTGCGCTCTGGCTGCTACATCACGCACGATCACGATTTTTATTCGAAAATGCTGCGTAACGTCGAGCAGCGCGAAGGGCTGAAGGCCAGCCTGCTGCCTGCCCTGGAGGTCTGGACCATAGTCCAGTCCGTGCCTGAACCGGGCCTGGCGATATTGAGCTGCGGCAAACGGGATATTTCCTACGATTTATCCCTGCCTGTGGTTACGCATTATTCTCCCAGGAGCAAGCTGGAAAAGACGCCGGCGCCCCAGGGCTGGAGCATTTCCGCGCTTAACGACCAGCATGCCTACCTGCGCTTCGCACCCGGCTCGCACGCCCCGGAAGTCGGGGACCGGGTCATTTTGGGGATCTCCCACCCTTGCACTACTTTTGATAAATGGACCTGGCTGCCGATTATCGACGAGGCGGGCACAGTGGTCTCCGCGGTCACCACGCGTTTTTAGGAGTCCCGATGGCGATTACTTCCTCGTCCCTTGGCCTGTTGCGCCAGCTCCAGGAGTCTGCGACTCATGTTTCAAAGGCTCAGCAGCGGGTTTTGCAGGTCATGCTTGGCGATCCCAATGCGATCGTCAACAGCACGATAGAGCAGATCGCCATAAGCGCTGGCGTTTCCATGCCGTCGGTGATTCGTACCTGCCGCAATTTCGGTTATGACGGCTTTCGGGATTTCATGCTTGCGCTGGCTCAGGATCTGGCCGTATCGAATCATCATCTGCATCGCAGTGTGTCGATCGATGACGCTGCTCCCGATGTCGCCAGCAAGATCGTGCAGAGCGCGATTTCATCGTTGGCCGAACTGGAGCGTAATCTGGATGTAGACATACTGGATCAAGTCGCCAGAAAAATCGTTCATGCTTCGCGAGTCGACTCCTATTCGGTCGGATCGACTTCGACATTCATGTCGCAGGAACTGCAGGCTCGCCTGTTTCGCCTGGGGATCAACGCCAATGCGTTTTTCGATCCCCACCAGCAACTGATCTCGGCCAGCTCGCTGGATGAAAATGGGGTGGCATTCATTATTTCGCATCTGGGCAGCATGCCCTTTGCGCTGGAGGCCGCGCAGTTGGCCAGGAGCCGTGGGGCGACGGTGGTGGCCCTGACCCAGGCCGGCACGCCATTGGCCGACAGGGCCAGTCTGACGATTGCTGTATCGGTGCCGCAGGACGCGATCATGCGTGTCAGCACGGAAGCCTATCTGGCCCATTTGCTGGTCATAGAAATACTGATGGTGCGCGTAGCCCAGAATCTGGGCCCTGAGACCATTAAAAAACTGAAGCAGTTCAAGCGTGTGCTTGAACTGCATGGTGTGGATAGCGCTCTGCACACCGATATTTATTGATGTTGTAAAGGTCCTGGCGAATAGGGCGCCAAAGGCGTGCGCGCAGGGCCGGGTTTGAGGTTGGAAAATGAGTCAGGCTATAGCGGTATTGAAAAACGGCAGCGTATGCGACGGCTCCGCCGCGGGCGCGGTGCAAGCCGATGTCTGGATAAAAGGCGAGCGGATACTGGCGGTGCTGCCGCCGGGCATTGAGCCCCCGGAATTGCAGGGGTCTGCCGATTTGCGGGCTTGTGTCGCCCATGACTGTGCGGGCCGGATCATTGCGCCAGGCTTTATCGACGTGCATACGCATGACGATGCCATTGTTCTGGATCACCCCGATATGTTGCCCAAGCTGTCGCAGGGTATCACGACCGTCATTACCGGCAACTGCGGCATTTCACTGGTGCCCATGGTGACAGGCGATCCTCCGGCGCCTTTGTCCCTACTGGGCCACGAACAATTCCGTTTCAGCTCCTTGCGAGCCTATCGCGATGCTGTGGACCACGCGCGCCCTGGCGTGAATGTGGCCGCCCTTATCGGCCATACGACTTTGCGCATGCTGGCCATGCCTGATCTGGATGCGCCGGCTTCTGCCGACCAAATAGCCGCCATGGAGCGGATGCTCGACGATGCCATGACCGACGGCGCGTTGGGCCTGTCCTCGGGGGTGTTTTATCGCCAGGCGTATGCCGCCGATGTAGGGGAGTTGACGGCGCTGGTCAAGGTCGTTGCCAGGCATGGAGGCTTGTACGCGACGCATATCCGGGATGAGATGAAAGGCATTATTGCCGCCATTGAAGAGGCGGCCCTGACGGCCCGTCTTGCCGGTGCGCCTCTGGTGCTTTCGCATCATAAATGCGCTGGCCCGGCGAATTGGGGTCGTACCGAGGAAACCCTGCCCCTGATCGAAAAGCTCGCGCTGGAGCAGCCCATCGGCATGGACGTCTATCCCTATGCCGCGGGCTCCACCGTTCTCAGAGAAGATCTGGTCGATGGCGTTATCGACATCCTGATTACCGGAAGCAGTCCGCACCCCGAGATGATCGGGCGCCATCTCAAGGATGTGGCGGCTTTGTGGGGCGTATCGCAAGTTCAGGCATGCAAGCGGCTGCAGCCGGGCGGTGCCTGCTATTTCCAGATGCGGCAGGACGATGTCGATCGGGTTGTGTGTCATCCTTTGTCCATGATCGGTTCGGATGGCCTGCCGCACGACCAGCGGCCGCATCCCCGTCTGTGGGGCGCTTTTCCGCGGGTCCTGGATCAGTATTGGCGCATCAAGGGCGTCTTGCCGTTGGAACAGGCAGTGCATAAAATGACGGGCATGTCGGCGGCGCGCTTCAACTTGCAGGGGCGCGGGCACTTGAAGTCAGGCTTTTTTGCCGATATTGTGGTGATCGATCCGGACAAAGTACGCGATCGGGCCACTTATGCGGAACCGGCTCAGTTCAGCGACGGCATAGAGCAGGTCTGGGTCAACGGGTGCTTGAGTTTCAACGGCCGTCAACAGAGTGCCGTGGCCAGGGCGGGTCGATTTGTGAAGCGCAATAAATAGCCCGTTACCAGTATTAAAAACCAGGCCGCGCTTATCGCCTCGAACAGGTCGATGCGGCGGCATTCCAGGGCTAACAATTTTCATGCCGGATGCTTCATACTTAATTGCCCTGGATTGGGGCACTTCTTCACTGCGCGCTGCGTTGATGAATGCGCAGGGATCTGTGTTGCGTGAAATCAGTACGGACGACGGCATCATGTCGATTGCCGACGGCGGATTCCATGATGTATTTGATCGGCTTATCGGCCCCTGGCTGCGGGACTATCCTGCAAGCCTGGTATTGGCGGCGGGCATGATAGGCAGCCGCCAGGGTTGGTGCGAAGCACCTTATGTACCATGTCCGGCCGGCTTTGACGAGCTGGGTGCCGGCCTGGTCTGGTCGGGCGGGGCGGGCGTACCGGTGGGCTTTGTGCCCGGGCTGGCTACACACCATGCAAATGGCGCGCCTGACGTAATACGCGGAGAAGAGGTTCAGATTTTCGGGGCGCTCGATGCCTCGGGCCTGAAGGATGGCATATTCGTTTTGCCGGGCACGCACAGCAAATGGGCTGTGGTGGAAAACCGTCGAATCCTGCAGTTTCATACTTTCATGACAGGCGAGCTGTTCGCCCTGTTGCGCCAGCATTCAATACTGTCGCGCCTGATGCCATCGCAGGATGCGATACCCTGGGAGCAAGGGCGCGACAGCTTTGTCGCAGGCTGTTCCCAAGCCGTGGACGATGCCTTGCTGCACCGCTTGTTTTCCGTTCGGGCGCAGGGGCTGTTCGGGATGCTGGCGGGCGATCAGCAATCCGATTATTTATCGGGGCTCGTGATCGGTGAAGAAATTCGCGAGGCGCTGTCTTTGGTGCCTGGTGCCGCAGGCGGGCACATCCACCTGGTGTGCAAGCCTTCCCTGTTCAAGCGCTATCAGGCCGCTTTATCGGTCTTTGGGGTGGATAGTTCGGAGTGCACGCAGCAGGCGAGCTTTCAGGGGATGCTCGCGATTGCGCGCGGGTGCGGTTTGATCTCCTGAAGTATAAATAGCGTATTGCAGAGGAAAACCAATGAGTATCGAGCCGTTTCTGGACAGATTTCCGTTGATCGCCATTTTTCGAGGTGTTCGGCCCGAAGAAATTATCGCTATTGCGCAAGAGGTCGTGAGCGCCGGCTTCCAGATTCTCGAGGTGCCGCTCAATTCGCCGTGCCCGCTGGAAAGCATCGAGCTTCTGGCCAGGCACTTTCCAGATCAACTTGTGGGTGCCGGTACGGTAATGTCGCCGGACGATGTGCTGGCCATAGCGAATGCCGGCGGGCAACTGATCCTGATGCCGCATAGCGACCCGAGCGTGGTGCGCCGGGCGAAACAATCGGGCCTGTTGTGCGTTCCCGGCGTGGCGACTCCAACCGAGGCTTTTGCGGCGCTGGCCAATGGCGCGGATGCCTTGAAGCTGTATCCCGCGGAACAGATTGGCCCCATGGTCGTCAAGGCCTGGAGGGCGGTTGTGCCGCATCGTCATCGCCTGTTGCCCGTGGGCGGCATCACGCCCGGCAATATGGAAGAGTATTTGCGCGCCGGCGCCAATGGCTTTGGCTTGGGGTCGGCGCTGTACAAGGCGGGCATGTCGGCCAAAGACGTCGCGGCCAATGCGCAGGCTTTTCGGGATGCGTTGGCCAGGCTCCAGGAAGAAGGGCTGGTCAAGGCTGGCCCTTTGTTGAATCTGTAGATACGGTCCTGGAAGCCGATAGGCCGTGGCGTAGGGACGGTTCTTGTGGGTTGCCCGTGAGTCCGTGGGGATGGCCCTTGCGGCCGGCCGTCATCCGTGTTCTTTAGGTGCGGCGGTGGCGGCCCATGGGTTCGGTGTGGGCGGCCTTTGCAGGCGACCTGCGCAATTACCTTTAATGCGGACGAAAAAACGCGGCAGGCTGTTTTGGGATACTTCTACATAGGCGTATAATCTTGCTTTGCACGGAGCTATTTTATGCGTCTCATCAAAAAAGCGCTTACCTTCGACGATGTGTTGTTGGTGCCCGCCTATTCCGAGGTTCTTCCCCGGGACACCCAACTTGCCACGCAGCTTACCCGCAACATCACAATAAATATTCCGCTGGTTTCGGCGGCCATGGACACGGTGACCGAATCGCGTCTGGCCATTGCCATGGCCCAGGAAGGCGGCATAGGCATCATTCATAAAAACCTCAGCGCCGATGAGCAGGCCCGCGAAGTGGCGCGTGTAAAGCGCCACGAATTCGGCATTGTGATCGATCCCGTCACGGTTACGCCGACCATGAAAGTGCGCGACGCCATTGCGCTGCAGCGCCAGCACGGCATCTCCGGCCTGCCTGTGGTCGAAGCCGGCAAGCTGGTCGGTATCGTGACCAACCGCGACCTGCGTTTTGAAGACCGCCTCGACGTTCCCCTGCGCGACATCATGACGCCGCAGGAGCGGCTCATCACGATGAAAGAAGGCGCAACGCTCGACGAAGCGCAGACGCTCATGCATCAGCATCGTCTTGAGCGCGTGCTTATCGTCAACGATAAATTCCAGTTGCGCGGCCTGGCCACGGTCAAGGACATCGTCAAAAACACCGAACATCCCAGTGCCTGCAAAGACAGTCTTGGCCAGTTGCGCGTGGGCGCCGCGGTGGGCGTGGGCGACGGCACCGAAGAGCGTGTCGAAAAACTGGCTGCCGCGGGTGTGGACGTGATCGTGGTCGATACCGCGCACGGCCACTCGGCAGGGGTGATCGAGCGTGTGGGCTGGGTCAAGAAGAATTATCCGAAAGTTCAGGTCATAGGCGGCAATATCGCTACCGCCGCCGCCGCCAGGGCCCTGGTCGATGTCGGCGCCGATGGCGTGAAGGTCGGTATCGGGCCAGGCTCCATCTGCACGACCCGCATCGTCGCCGGCGTGGGCGTGCCGCAAATCACGGCCATTGCCGATGTGGCGAAAGCTCTGCAAGATACGGGCGTACCCTTGATCGCCGATGGCGGCATCCGCTATTCGGGCGATGTGGCCAAGGCCCTGGCGGCCGGCGCGTCGGCTTGCATGATGGGCGGCATGTTCGCGGGCACCGAAGAAGCACCAGGCGAGGTGGTCTTGTTCCAGGGGCGCTCGTACAAGTCGTATCGCGGCATGGGCAGTGTCGGTGCCATGACGGACGGTTCGGCCGACCGCTACTTCCAGGATCCCGCCAATAATGCCGACAAGCTCGTTCCCGAAGGTATCGAGGGCAGGGTGCCTTACAAAGGCAGCGTGATTGCGATCATCTATCAGTTGGTGGGCGGTATCAGGGCTTCAATGGGCTACTGCGGCTGCGCGTCGATCGAGCAGATGCGCAGCAAGGCCGAATTCGTTGAAATCACGTCGGCCGGTGTGCGCGAATCGCACGTGCACGATGTGCAAATCACCAAGGAAGCCCCGAACTATCGAGCCGACTAGTGGGGGCGGCCCTTTGTGGCCGCCCGTGCTTGCCGAGCCAGGTTCGAGCGGGCAGATGGAGGCCTGCCCCTACGAGTCCGGCCAGAGTTTGGTCGGGCACAAAGCCTGCCCCTACGGATAGGATGTGTTGCCAATGATGCTGGGTCGAATCTATAGATCAAGCAGGTTTCTTATCAAAAGTTCAGGAGCGGACACCATGGCGTCGTGGCCTGTGGCCAACTCGGCCCAGCTCCAGCCGGTTTGCGCTTTGGCCCATTGCCTGGATGCCTCCAGTGGCGCGTATGAAGGTGCGGTGCAATGCCAATAGGCGCATGGCATGCCGTTGCCAATGGGATGCCGCAGCTGCAGCGCGCTTTCATAGGTACCAAGCGGGTGGGGCGTAAGGCGTTCAGCGATAAAGTCGATATGGGCGGGTTCGATCAGGCCGAATGCCTTGGGTTTTGGCGCTGGCAGGGCAAGCCCATTGCAGGAATCTCGAGCGGCCGCGCGCAGCTTGGCTACGGTTTCGGATGCAAGCGTATCGAAGGTGCTCAGGCCGCTTTCCAGAATGAAGGCGTCGAGATAGATCAGCTGTTTCAGGCGTTGCGGCGCGCGATCCGCCACCCCCGTGATAACCAGGCCTGCAAAGCTGTGCCCGACCAGAATGACGTTGGTCAGGTCTTCCCAGAGCAACACGTTTTCAATGTCCTGCACAAAGGTGCCCAGCGTAATGCCGGAGCCGAGCAGGTGACTGCGTTCGCCCAGGCCCGTCAGGGTCGGTGTGTATACGCGATGCCCGAACGCCCGCAGCGCGTGGGCCACCTTGGCCCAGCACCAGCCTCCATGCCAGGCGCCGTGGACCAGTACAAAGGTTTTCAATGTGAGAGAGGCTGGCATGGGGTTTCTCGGCTGATGGTTGAAGGCGTGTTCCCGGATCCCGCACATGGAACCGTGGCGCCTATTGTGTTTTCGGGTGGCTGGACGTGTTGCCAGTATCGCAATAAATATCGTAAATGTCGTTTTGTAACGTATTTTGGCAGGTCCAATACGTTACATTAACGCCTTGATTCCGTTTTTTTCATTTTTATCAGTTCTTTCCAAGCCATGCATCAGCGTATCCTTATTCTCGATTACGGTTCACAGGTAACCCAGCTTATTGCGCGCCGTGTGCGCGAAGCCGGAGTCTATTGTGAAATTCATCCCGGCGATGTCGACGACGCGTTCATCGAGGCCCAGCAGGGTTTGAAGGGCATCATAGTATCCGGCAGCCACGCTTCCGCCTACGATGAAGCATCCCTGAAAGTGCCGGCAAAGGCATTCGACGCCGGCGTGCCTGTGCTGGGTATTTGCTACGGCATGCAATCCATGGCGCAGCAACTGGGCGGCAAGGTGGAGTGGTCCGATCACCGCGAATTTGGCTATGCCGAGGTGCGCGCACACGGCCATACCCGTTTGCTGGAGGGCATTGAAGACTTCACCACCACCGAAGGCCATGGCATGCTCAAAGTGTGGATGAGCCACGGCGACAAAGTCACCGGGCTGCCGCCCGGCTTCAAGCTCATGGCGTCCACCGATTCCTGCCCCATCGCCGGCATGGCCGATGAAAAACGCGGCTTCTACGCCGTGCAGTTCCACCCCGAGGTCACGCATACCGTACAGGGCGAAGCCATGCTGGCGCGTTTTGTGCGTGATATCTGCGGCTGTGGGGGCGACTGGAACATGCCCGATTACGTATCCGAAGCGATCGAACGTATCCGAACCCAAGTGGGCAGCGATGAAGTCATTCTGGGTTTGTCGGGCGGAGTGGACTCCTCGGTAGCCGCGGCCTTGATACACAAGGCCATAGGCGACCAGCTCACCTGCGTGTTCGTCGATCATGGCTTGCTGCGCCTGAACGAGGCCGAGCAGGTCATGGCCACCTTTGCCGATCATCTGGGCATGAAAGTCATACACGTCGACGCCAGTCCGCAGTTCATGGGCAAGCTGGCCGGCGTGACCGACCCGGAAGCCAAACGCAAGATCATAGGCCGGGAATTCGTCGAGGTCTTTCAGGCCGAAGCCGGCAAGCTCAGCAATGCGCGATGGCTCGCTCAGGGCACGATTTATCCGGACGTGATCGAATCGGCCGGCGCAAAGACCGGCAAGGCCGTGGCGATCAAATCTCACCACAATGTGGGCGGTCTGCCCGATACCCTGAACTTGAAGCTGCTCGAGCCCTTGCGCGAATTGTTCAAGGACGAAGTGCGCAAACTGGGCGTGGCCCTGGGCCTGCCGCCCGCCATGGTGTACCGCCATCCGTTTCCGGGACCGGGCCTGGGCGTGCGCATACTGGGCGAAGTCAAGCACGAGTATGCCGATCTGCTGCGCCGCGCCGATGCCATTTTCATCGAAGAGCTGCGCAAAACCACGGACGAAACCAGCGGCAAAAACTGGTACGACCTGACTTCCCAGGCCTTTGCCGTATTCCTGCCGGTCAAGTCGGTGGGCGTCATGGGCGATGGCCGCACTTACGATTATGTGGTTGCCTTGCGCGCCGTGCAGACCTCGGATTTCATGACCGCCGACTGGGCGGAATTGCCGTATTCCTTGTTGAAGAAGGTATCGAGCCGCATCATCAACGAGGTGCGCGGCATTAACCGGGTGACCTATGATGTGTCAAGCAAGCCGCCGGCTACGATTGAGTGGGAGTGAGATTTTTTATAAACTATTGATTTAATTATAGAAGTTAAATCTCTATATCTCGCTGGCCGCTGCGTCTGGCTACCTGGATTTTCGCTTTGATGGAGCCTGGTGGCAGGTGCAGCCGAAGCTCGCCACCTGGCTCGACGCTTTCTCGCAGGTTAATCCTTCGTACGCGGCGACTGCGCCTTGAGTACCGAGAGCTGGTCTGTGTCGTGCTGCGCGCGCAGATCGGCGATTTTCGCCGGGTCCGCTGCGTAGCCGCTTGCGACCATGTCTGCCAGTTTCTCGAAGTAGTGTTCGTGCCCGGGCGGCGAGACCGTCATCAGCACGCGCGCCGGCCGGGCACTGGCGTTGGCGATATTGTGCGGCACGCCTGGCGGCAGGAAGAGGTAGGTACCCGGTGTTGCGCGCACGCGCTCACCGTTGACCTGCCAGTCGCACTCGCCCTCCAGCACATAGAAGGTCTCTTCCTGCACCCGGTGCACGTGTAAGCCGGTGGAGAAGCCGGCAGGAATGGTCCATTCGAACATCGAGGTGTGGCGGGTGTCCTCGCCAGTAACCAGGAAGCTCATGGGCTGGCCTCCAAGCTGCACTATTTTGCCTTCGCCGGGTCTGTGGATGATTGCTTTCGCGGTCATTTTGGATCTCCTTGAGATGAGGCCGTATGACGCTTCCATTCTG
Organism: Paralcaligenes ginsengisoli; assembly: GCF_054781135.1. NCBI lineage: Bacteria > Pseudomonadati > Pseudomonadota > Betaproteobacteria > Burkholderiales > Alcaligenaceae > Paralcaligenes > Paralcaligenes ginsengisoli. The sequence goes on along the minus strand of NZ_BAAGUZ010000006.1, from coordinate 36,761 downwards.
CTTATCCGATTGCTGAAAGTCGTGAATTCGATCCGAAATTGCGGCAAAATATCTCCGAAAAGAGGTGGTCAGCATGGTCATGCCAGATATCTACAAGTTTGGCCGGTTTGCGCTCGATGCCGGCGTGGGCATGCTGTTCCATGACAGCGAGCCGGCGCTGCTTGGCCAGCGCGGCGTTGCCTTGCTGCGCTTGCTGCTTGAGCATGCCGGGTCGCCTGTCGGCAAGGAAGCGCTGATCGAGGCGGCGTGGCCGGGGCTTGTGGTCGAGGACAGCAATCTCACCGTGCAGATCGCAGCGCTGCGCCGCGTACTGGAGCAGGACGAGGGTAATGCCTGGATCGAGACGTTGCCACGCCGCGGCTATCGCTATGTCGGCCCGACGGTGGCGCGCAGCAACATGCGCGCAAGCGAGACAGTGCCATCGACTGCCCTGTCGGTGCCCGAGAAGCCGTCGATCGCCGTGCTGCCGTTCTCGAATTTGAGCGGCGGCAAGGCGCAACAATACTTCGTCGACGGCATGGTCGATGACATCGTCACCGGCTTGTCGCGCATCAACTGGCTGTTTGTGATCGCGCGCAACTCGAGCTTTGCCTACAAGGGCCGGGCTGTGGATGTGAAGCAGGTCGGGCGCGAACTCGGCGTGCGCTATGTGCTCGAGGGCAGTGCGCGCAAGCTGAATGATCGCGTGCGCGTCACCGCCCGGCTGGTCGATGCAGGGAGCGGAACGCATGTGTGGGCCGAGCGCTATGAGCGCAATTCCGAGGACATTTTTGCCCTCCAGGATGAAATCGCCATATCGGTCGTCGGCGCCATAGCGCCGAGCCTGCGGCGCGCCGAAATCAGCCGGGTTCGGCGCAAACGGCCCGACAGCCTCGATGCCTACGACCTGGTCCTCCAGGCTCAGCCTGATGTCGATTCAGGCATGCCGGAGCAGGTCAGGCGAGCGCTCCTGCTGCTCGACCGCGCCATAGTGCTCGATCCCGCCTATGCGCTGGCGCATGGCAATGCGGCCATGTGCCACCATTGCCTTTTTCTTCGCGCCGGCTTGCAGGAGAGCAGCCGCGCCGCTTCGATCCGCCACGCGCGCTTGGCCATACTCCATGGCCAGGACGACGCACTGGCGCTGACCTGGGCCGGATTTTCCGTCGGCATGGATGGGCACGACCGCGCGGCCGCTTTCACCGCTCTGGAGGCGGCGCTCGCGATCAGTCCGTCATCGGCGTTGACCTATATCCTCGGCAGCGTCATGCTTGGCTGGGGAGGAGAAGCCGAGCGAGCCATAGAATGGAGCGAGCGGGGTGTGCGGCTCAGCCCATTCGACGCTTGGGCTTGGGCCGCATATGACGCGCAGGCCATGAGTCATTTTTACCGCGGCCGCTATGAAGAAGCTGCGCGAGCGGCCTACCGGTCCGTTCAGGCCAATCCTGCGCACAGCATCACGTATGTGCAGTTGAGCTCCGCGCTGGCCAAGCTCGGACGGCTCGATGAGGCCAGGGCGGCTGCGGCCAGAGTCCTGGAACTGCACCCTACGTTTCGCTATAGCCGGCAATTTCTGGGCGTGAACTGTGCCCCGGAGCTTGCATTGTCCCTGGGCGACGCGCTGCGGGCAGCGGGATTGCCAGAGTAGCCGTTCAACTTGCCCAGGGCCGCCATTTGCTGTTTACTTGGAGGTGCCTGGGCTGGTTTTTGGGGGGGGCTGGTCCAGTCATGTAATTGCACGCGGACCCCATTGATCTTGATCTGCCGCTCTTGTCGTTCACAGCAGAGACGCCCGAGAAGACGTTGTCTGAGCAAGGGTTGGCCTGGCGTCGGGCAGCGATGGGCCGATACTCTAGTCTGCTCCACGCCCGAGCGAGCCATGCTGGAGTTATGCGGTGTCGCGGCGGTGAAGGCCGAGCGCGGAAGCATCGACATAGTCTTCGCCAACGCCGGGGCGGGAAGCCCGCTTCCGCTCGGCCAGATCACCACCGAGCACATTGACAAAACCTTCGACACCAATGTGAAGGGCACCGGCATCCGGGTAAACGTGCTGTCGCCTGGGCCGACTGCGACCGAACTCGCGAAGGAAGCGCTAGGCGAGGAGGGCCAGAAGGCCTACGGTGCGATGACTCCACTCCAGCGCATGGCCGATCCGGCGGAGATCGGAGCGGTGGCGTCCTTTCTTGCGTCGTCAGACAGCAGTTTCATGACCGCCAGCGATGTCGCCGTTGACGGTGGCTTGGCGCAACTCTGAGGAGAAAAATCAAATGACACGATCGCTAAAGGGCAAAACCGCTCTCGTTACCGGGGCATCACGGGGCATTGGCCGCGCTATCGCCGAACGTCTCGCCGATGGTGGGCGCATCATCAATATCTCCTCCGCCGCCGCCACGAAGCCCGTGACAGCCGCTCCCGTCCACCCGATGGCCAAAGCGGCCATCAACAACCTGACCCATGCGCTCGCGTCCGAGCTGCGGCCACGCGGAATTACCGCGAACGCCGTAGCGCCTGGCTACACGCGTACGGATGCGAATGCCGCCTTCCGAGAGAATCCCGAACTCGTCAAGGCGGTCGAGGCCGAAATCGCGCTGGGGCGGTCTCCCGTCCTCTGCTTTCGTCGCGAGGGTGTTCACCGGAGCCAGGTTGGTGAAAAGCTTCAACCATCTGGCCGCTGCCGTCCTTGACCAGGACCCGGTCGTACGCGATGGCAGGAGAGTCGTGTTCCTGGCGAGCGACGATGACGGCGCCGCGGTGGAGGTTGGTGCGCCTGCGGAAAAACTCGGTTTCGCGCTGATCCAGCTTGACGGGCTTTCGGAAGGTGGATTGCTTGTGCACACGCGCGGAAAAAGCTGGGGCACCTGATCTTCAAGGATTTGGTCAAGTTCGACAGATAAATCATGGTCACAAGTTTCGATGTGATCCTTCCTTGTGGACAACGGGGAGCCGACAGATATCCGCTGAATCTCGCGCCAAGCGCACCACAACTGGGCGGGATGGGCTATGCCATCCCTCCGGAAGGAGCATGGTATTTTTCATGGTGCACAGCAAGGTTGCCCTGATAAGATGCTGTAAATTAAGAAAGCGAGGCTTGATTTGCTGACAAACCGTGAAATCGGTGCGCCAACGCCTAAGATGAAAATGTTCAAAGTGGGCGACCGCGACGGCATGTACTTGGCGGCGCTCCCAACTGGCACGAGGGCCTTTCGGTACGACTACCGCATCAACGGTCGGCGGAACGTGGAATGCGGCATATCGCCATCGCGTCAACGCGACGGATCTGGCCGCCAGGGCGAGCAGCAAACGCATGGGGCTGATGATGATCGATGATATTGCACCCATTGTTTCGTGGAGTTACCATTGGTTTCAACAGGCTTCATACCATAAGAAATTATGGCGTGCAGGAATAAGACAATACGGCCTGCTTCTCAAAAATAATTTCGAATCCACGGAGAGGTACGCATGACTATCAGCAGACGGGATTTACTAAAAGGAGCAGGGGCGATTTCGGTTTTCCCTTTTCTGAGCGCCGCAATCACAGGATGTGCGAATGTCGTCGTTGCGAAGGCAAGCGGCTTTCAGCGCGTCAGACCTTCGAATCCGGGTTGGCCATCTCCCGCACGCTGGAAAAGTCTGGAGACAGTACTCAAAGGCAAGTTAATTGCCATCGAGTCGCCGTTGGATGCCTGTGTGGGTGCGTCGCAAAGCGTCGCATGCGCGAGCCTCTTCAAAGAACTGAAAAATCCGTACTTTATTGGCGATAATGTCGCCTTGACCGAAACGGTGGGCTGGGCCGACGCTTGGACTACCGCGCCCAGTGTTTATGCCGTGGCCGCCGAGACGGCGGCCGATGTTGCGGCGGCTGTCAATTTTGCCCGGGAAAACAGGCTGCGATTGGTTGTCAAGGGTGGAGGGCATAGCTATCTGGGTACGTCGAATTCGGCCGATTCCCTGCTGATCTGGACTCGTCGCATGGACAAAGTAACCATGCATGACGCCTTCGTCGGCCAAGGCTGTTCGGGCAAGGTGGCGGCCAAGCCGGCGGTTAGTGTGGGGGCTGGCGCAATTTGGATGCGTACTTACAACAAGGTTGTGACTAGGCACGGGCGCTATGTGCAGGGCGGGGGCTGCGGTACTGTAGGGGTGGCGGGCTTGATTCAAAGCGGTGGCTTTGGCAGTTTTTCAAAAAATTATGGTACGGCGGCGGCCAGCCTGCTCGAGGCCGAAATTGTCACTGCCGATGGCAAGATTCTTATTGTTAATAGGTGCAGCCATCCTGAGCTATTTTGGGCATTGAAGGGCGGCGGCGGAGGGAGTTGGGGCGTGGTGACCCGCATTACTCTTCAAACTCACGATCTGCCCGAAAAATTTGGCGCTTATTTTGGTACGGTCAAAGCCAAATCTGATACGGCTTATCGCCGCCTGCTCGAGAAATTCATCGCTTTTTATGCTGAAAATTTGTTCAATCCTCACTGGGGTGAACAGGTCTCTTTGAATTCCGATAATTCGAGCAAGATTTACATGGTTTTCCAGGGGATAAACAAGGCCCAGGCTCACGCTCTGTGGAAGCCGTTTTTCGATTGGATAAGAAGCGATCCCGATATGGCGGTCACGGCAGCGCCAAACGCAATCGATATGCCGGCCCGGCGGTTTTGGGACCCGGCGTTTCTGAAGCGGATACCTGGTCTGGTGTTTACCGACGATCGTCCGGGAGCCTCATCCGATAACGTTTTCTGGACAGGCAATCTGAAAGAGACCGGGCAATATCTACACAGCTATCAGTCGGCCTGGATTCCCGGGGCTTTGCTTGAAAAGGGGCGACAAGCGCGCCTGGTTGACGCTTTTTATGCAGCATCTCGGCATTTCAATGTGTCGTTGCATTGTAATAAGGGCTTGGCCGGCGGCCGCCCTGAGGCTATCGAGCGGTCCCGGGATACGGCCATGAATCCCGCGGTTCTCAACGCGTTTGCTTTGGTCATTATTGCAGCCGGTAGTGAGCCGGTTTATCCGGGTGTTCCGGGTCATGAACCCAATGTCGCCGCGGCGCGTGCCGATGCGGTAAAAATCGGCAAGGCCATGAAAGAAATCTATCGCGCCGTTCCCAAAAACGAGGCAGGAGCGTATGTCTCTGAAAGCGACTATTTCGATACGGAGTGGGCGCAATCATACTGGGGCCCCAATTATCCGAGACTCCAGGCCGCCAAAAAGAAGTACGACCCCGAAGGCTTATTCTTTGTCCATAGCGGGGTGGGTACAGAAGGCTGGAGTAAAGATGGATTTACCAGAAAAGCATGAGCAGACATATTTTGTACTGATTTCCGGGAGTCGGCCTGCACGGATCCGGCAGTGATGCTGCCTGCGCGAGTACATGGCGGGTTCTGCGTGACCGACTTACGTCCACATCCATGCGCAACTGCGTTTTCCAGTTGGCCCTGATTTCTGTCGAGGCGGCGCCTATTACTGTGCTAGCATCGTTAACAGGCTAGGGCTGTTCTTTCCGGATCCGTGCTGGCAGTGTGACGGGTGCTGTATCCGATGTCTATCGGAAGGGCTGGCTTTTGGCCTTCCTGCCTCCATGAAACGACGGCAAACCGCCATTGTTCCGGCCAGGCATATCCGATAGGAGATAATCAAATGAATATTTCTATGTCACGGCGAGCCCTTGTGGTGCTCGCAGGCCTCGTGTGCACGGGGGCTATGACCCTGGCGCAGGCGGCGCCGGTCTCATTTACCGTACCGCTCGCCGGTGCGCAGGAAGTGCCTGCTGTCCAGACCCAGGGCAGTGGCACGGCCAAGCTCACGTATGATCCGGGCACGAAGGTCGTCACCTGGACGATCAGCTTCACCGGCTTGTCCAGTGCACCTACCATGGCGCATTTCCATGGTCCTGCCGCGGCAGGCAAGAATGCGGGTGTGAAGATCTGGCTGTCACAGAAGGGCAGCGCGGTCACCAGCCCCCTCAAGGGCCAGGCCACGCTATCCGCGGCGGACGCACAAGAGTTCCTTGCCGGTGAAATGTATATCAACGTGCACACCAAGGATCATCCGTCAGGCGAGATTCGTGGTCAGGTGCTGCCCCCCAAGGGCAACTGAGACTTCTATCAGAGGTAGGTTGCGAGTAGCGCCGCCATGGCGGCGGCAAGGGCCAGCAGAAGCAGCGCCCGCACCGGCGGCGCCAGCCGCGGTGCGGCGATGCTCGCCGGCAGAGGTTTGCGGCCGGTCAGCATGGGCCGCAGGAGATTGTGCCCTTTGGCCACCGCGTATAGCGCGATGGCCAGTACGTGCAGCACCACCGCCACAAGCAACGCATCCCACAGGATTTCATGCAGTGCCGTGATGGCGTTGGCAAGCGGTGCCGAGACCCATTCGGTGAACGGACCTTGGTCCGCGATGTCGTTGTTGATGTAAAGCCCGCTCAAGGTTTCGCCCAGCAGCAGGGCTAGCAAGAGCAGCACCATCCATCCTCCCGCAGGATTGTGGCCGACCTGCAGGTCGGCTTCGCGGCGGAATAGATGGCGCAGATGGCGCAATGCGGCGGCCGGTGAGGCCAGAAAGTTGCTGAATCGCGCGGTTTCGCTGCCGAAGCAGCCCCACAGCAATCGGAAAAGCACCAGCGCAAGCAGCGTCTCGCCGATCAGGACGTGCCAATCCATCCAGTTCAGCCTCCAGGTCAGGTAGGCCGCGGCAACCAGCAGCACCACCAGCCAATGGAACAGCCGTGTCGACGCGTCCCAGACTTGCACCAGACGATAGGCGGCCCGCGCCGATGTGTTTGAATTGATGGATTGTTCGCCTTTGGGCATCATGGCGCCTTGTTGTTCGACCGGGTATTGCTGTCACTGTCGAACATTATAGAGGCGCGGCAGTCGGCGCAAGGCCCCAGCAATCATTTCTCGTGGCTTGATGTCAGCGCATCGAGGTGGCGCTGCAGCAGCGCTGGAAAGCGCTCGCGCCAAACGGCATTGGCGGGAGAGGGGTGGGGCAGCGGGTAGAGCGTCAGCCAACGCTGCCGTTCAGCGTTAGCGACCAGGATGCGCAATGGATCGATATAGCGTCGACCGCCAGACCAGTAGGCCGCCATGCGTGCCTGTTCGGCGGGTGGTTGACCAATGCCGAACCAATGAAAAGCCTGATTGCCAAGCGTAATCACACAATCGCCGCGCCATTGCAATAGCAGAATGTCGCGGATCAGCGGCTGGAACAGGCGCTGCACGGCCAGCGGCCAGGCTCGATTGGCGATGGGCTTGTAGGGAACGGTATTGAGCCAGAACAGCGAGGCTGGCGGAGTTCCTGCGCCGCGGTTTGTGTGCGCAGTCAGCATGCGTCTGAGCATGCGGCCGGATGCGCCCATGAACGGTGCGCCCGCGGCGATTTCCGCTCGGCCGGGGTCGCGGCCCATGATGCACAGCGTTGCGCTGGCTGGGCCGAGTCCCATCATAGGCACCGAGCTGTCTTTTCCGGCCGCCGCATAGGCGGGCCGGTCCAGTTGGGCAAGTGTCGCCGCCAGCTCGCTGAAGCGACCGTAATCGATTGCCTGGGGTGTCTGTGAGTCGGTTCCCGTGTCCATATCCGGGAATATTAGCTGATTCCGGGCTTGGGCCCGAGGCGGAAGGCTGCCATGAAACTTGATTATGTGCGTATGCACACGTATAATTTCCGGCATGAACAGATCAATTTTCTACGAAGACTGCAATTGCTTTGCGCTGCGCCAGGCCACCCGTTACATCACTCAGATTTACGAACGACACCTGGGGCAGGTAGGCTTGACTGCCGCGCAGTTCACAATCCTGGCCAGATTGGCGCGAACACCGGGTCTTACGGCAATGGATCTGGCCGATGCAATGGTCATGGAGCGAACGACATTGGTCCGCGCGCTCAAGCCCTTGCAGCGAGATGGGCTTGTGGTCAGCGAAATATCGAAGCGCGACGGCCGGGCCCATGTGTTCAGTCTATCGAAGAGTGGCGAGCGTGTGTTCGATCTGGCTGCTGTTGCATGGAGCAATGCCCAGGGCGAATTCGAATCCAGGGTTGGCCCGGAACGAGCCAGGTCGCTACGGGCGGAGTTGTTCTATATGACCACTGTTCAAACGGCCTGACAACTCGATGGGGGCCAGTCGGCAGGCGATGATTTGCAATGACACTGAATCTAGGGCTTGCCGCTTGTGACCCTGACATGCATGGCCCGTCCGGCGCCCCAACCGTTTATGGCCGCGCCGGCAGTGAGCGCAATGAACAGCCAGGATGTGGCCGTGTAGCTTCCCGTCCAGCTGTGCAAAAGCCCGACCAGCAAGGGGCCTATGGCCGCCAGTACGTATCCGATTCCTTGGGCCATGCCCGACAGGTGCGCGGCGACATGCGAATCCGGAGAACGTAAAACAATGACAGTCAGGGCAATGGCGAATAGCCCTCCCTGTCCTACGCCTTGCAGGATCGCCCAGATCCACACTGTGGACGTGGGAGCAAAGAGCAGGCCCAGCAACGCAGCGCCGGCTATGATCGCCAGCGCCACATTGAACAGTTGCTGGTTTTTGCAGCGGACGGCCAGGGGCGGCACTACGAGACTGGTGACCACCTGGACCATGATCGATACGGAAACAACCAGTCCGGCCGTTACGCCGTCCAGCCCCCGTTCTCGCAGAATGGGGGCAAGCCAGCCCATTACGCAGTACGCCAGTGCTGATTGCAGGCCCATGAAGAACGTGACCTGCCAGGCAAGCCGGTCGCGCCACAGGCCGGTGACGGCCCCAGCGGACTGGCGCGCGAGCTTACCCTGCCTTAATGATTGCGGAGCCCAGATAAGCGCGACAATGGCCGCCGGTATGGCCCAGGCCGCCAGGGCGAGCGCCCAGGAGCCGCCGAGCTTGTGTGCGATGGGCACGGTGAATGCCGCTGCCGCCGCCGCACCGCCGCACAAGGCCATGGTGTAGAGTCCGGTCATTGTGGCGGCATGGTGGGCGAAATCGCGCTTTACCAGGCTGGGCAGCAGTACGTTTCCCACGGCGATGCTTGCTCCGGCCAGCGCGGAGCCGATAAAAAGAGTGAAGATGCCGCCGTATCCGCGCAGGGCGGTTCCGAGGGCCAGCAACACCAGCATGCCCAGCAGGGTGCGTTCGACACCGAAGCGCTGCGCAAGTTTCGGCGCCAAGGGCGCGAACAGGCCCAGGCACAACACCGGCAGGGTGGTCAGATAGCCGGCATTGGCCGATGACAAACCTGTTTGCCTGATGATTTCGGGCAAAAGCACTGACAGGCTCGAAAATACGGGACGTAGATTAAAGGCAATCAGCATCAGGCTCAAGCCCAATAGAATCATTGCCGTCCGACGGATGCCTGGCGCCGTTTGCGGAGGGTGTGCGGAGCTTGCCTTGGGTATTTTTGTGGCGAGTTTCATGGTTTCCAGGGCAAGGAGGGCTTGTTCGTTTGTCTGGCTTGCGCTCATGATGCCAGCGCCCGATTAAGCTCGGACAGGATAGGCGCCATGAATTGGCGCACCGTCGATGCCGCGTGGTCGGGGTTGCGGGTTTCGATGGCTCGCACCAAGCCTGCATGCGCTTCCATATCGGGCTCGGGTATTTCTTTGTCTACCGTGGCTTTGATGATTTCCTGCACCGATGCGGAAAAAAACAAATAGGTTTCGGCCAGCGCCCGGTTGCGGGCGATGCGGACGATCTCGGCATGGAAGTCGAAATCCCGTTCCACCAGGCCGGGGCGGGTTTGCGGATCGTCTGAATTTCCTCGCGCTGCCAGCAAGCCGTACAGACGCTGGATATCTTCGGGCGTGTGCCTGACGGCCGCCAGCCTTGCGGCTTCGACTTCAAGTGCGCAGCGGGTTTCGACTTGATCTCTCAAATTGGCTTGCCGCATGCGCAGCACGCTGGTGGAGGGATCGAAATTGGCGCGCACATAGGTTCCGGAACCCTGTCGGGTTTCCAGCATGCCCTGCGAAGCCAGCATCTTGACGGCTTCGCGCACTGTACCGCGGCTGACCCCCAGCATGGCTGCGAGCGTGGGCTCGTTTGGGATCCGCTCGCCGATGGCCCAGCGTCCGTCGAGGATTTCCTGTCGAATTCCTTCCAAGACGCTGTCGGTCAGGCTGGTTTTGGTGGCTTGCGCAAGCATCGTATTTAAATCATTAAATCATCGGATGATTTGATTTTCAAATAAACGGTCAATGGTGTCAAGCCTTAATGCCTCAGGGCATAACCGATCGAGAATCAAGGTACACTCTTTTGCTGCGTCTATACGACCCACGTAGGCGGCAAGTTGCCGCCGTTTCCAGAAATTTGCTCATAGGACCATCGTCATGCCTTCTTTCGACGTCGTCTCCGAAGTCGACAAACACGAACTCGTCAATGCTATCGATCAGGCCAGCCGAGAATTGGTCACCCGCTTCGATTTCAAGGGGACCAACGCCAAATTCGAACTGGAAGGCTTTGTGGTGACCCAGTCGGCGCCTGGCGTGTTTCAACTGAACCAGATGCTCGATATACTTCGTGGCCGCCTGTCGGCTCGCGGAATCGATGTGCGTTGCATGGATATTGCCGAGCCGCTTGAAAACCTGGGGGGAGCCCGGCAAAAAATCACTATCAAGCAAGGCATAGAACAGGCCGTCTCAAAAAAACTGATTGCGGCCATGAAGGGCGCCAAGCTCAAGGTAGAGGCCCAGATCAATGGCGATAAGCTGCGCGTCAGCGGTAAAAAGCGCGACGACTTGCAGGCGGCCATCGCGTTGTTGCGCAAGACCGATGTCGAGTTGCCGCTGCAGTTCGAGAACTTCCGCGATTAGACAGGCTGGCGCGGTATCGAGCTCAGGTCTTGAGCCGATAGCCGCTTTTGAAGATCAGCGCTACGATGAGCAGGCACAGGCCTAAAAATACCAGCGTCATAATCAGGCTTATGGCTACGCTGACGTCGGCCAGGCCATAAAAGCTCCATCGAAAGCCGCTGATCAGATAGACCACGGGGTTGAACAGGGTCACGGTTTGCCAGAAGGGTGGCAGCATATTGATCGAGTAAAAGCTGCCCCCAAGAAATGTCAGGGGGGTGATGATCAAAAGAGGCACCAGTTGCAGTTTCTCGAAGCCGTCGGCCCAGATTCCGATAATGAAACCGAACAGGCTGAATGTGAAAGCCGTCAGCACCAGGAACAGCAGCATCCATAATGGATGGTCGATTTTGAGCGGCACGAAAAAGCCCGCGGTTGCCAGAATGATCACTCCCAGAATAATGGATTTGGTGGCGGCGGCGCCCACATAGCTCAGCGTGATCTCGAAGTACGAAACCGGTGCCGATAAAATCTCGTAGATAGTACCGGTGAATTTCGGAAAATAAATGCCGAACGATGCATTGGCAATACTTTGCGTCAATAGCGACAGCATGATCAGCCCGGGCACGATGAACGCTCCGTAGCTGATACCGTCTATCTGGGTAATGCGCCCGCCTATGGCGGCGCCGAACACGACGAAATACAAAGAGGTCGAAATGACCGGTGCAATAATGCTTTGCATCAGTGTGCGCCAGGTCCTGGCCATTTCGAACAGATAAATTGCGCGGATCGCCTGCCAGTTCATGGCCGCTCCTTGACCAGGTTGACGAAAATATCTTCCAGCGAGCTTTGCGTGGTTTGAAGATCCTTGAATGTGATACCGCTGTCGTTCAGGTCTTTGAGCAATGCCGTGATGCCAGTGTGCTCGCGTTGAGTGTCGTAGGTGTATACCAGTTCCTTGCCGTCGGAGGCCAGTTCGATCTGGTGGGCGGCAAGCGATTCCGGCACCTTGTCCAAGGGATTGAGCAGTTGCAGGATCAGTTGCTTTTTCCCCAGCTTGCGCATGAGTTCGGCCTTCTCCTCGACCAGAATAAGCTCGCCATTGCTGATTACGCCCACCCGGTCGGCCATTTCCTCGGCTTCTTCGATGTAGTGCGTAGTCAGGATAATGGTGACGCCGGTGGCGCGCAGCGAACGCACCATTTCCCACATGTCCTTGCGCAGCTCGACGTCGACGCCGGCGGTGGGTTCGTCCAGGAACAGGATTTGCGGCTCGTGCGAGAGCGCCTTGGCAATCAGCACGCGCCGCTTCATGCCGCCCGACAGCGTCATGAGCCGATTGTCTTTCTTGCCCCATAAGGACAAGGCTTTAAGCACTTTTTCGATATGGGCGGGGTTTGCCTTTTTGCCGAACAGGCCGCGGCTGAAGCTGACGGTGTTCCACACGGACTCGAAGGCATCGCTGGTGAGTTCTTGCGGTACCAGGCCGATTTTGGATCGTGCCGCGCGGTAGTCCGTAACAATGTTGTGGCCATCGGCCAGCACGACGCCCTCGGTCGGATTGACCAGCCCGCAGATAATGCTGATCAGGGTGGTTTTGCCGGCCCCGTTCGGGCCGAGCAAGGCGAAGATTTCTCCCTGGCGTATTTCCAGGTTGATGTTTTTCAGGGCCCTGAAACCCGAGGCATAGGTTTTGGACAGGCCGGATACCGAAATTATGGATGTCATGGCAAACCGTCGATTGGCATCAGTGGCTGGTAGTGTACCCGGCGCGCACGGCTTGGTGTAGCCGTCCCGTTCACGCCGGCCGGTACCCTGGCGCCGGCGCTTTGTCGGGACGCCGGATTCCCATTACGATCAGCGCTGCAATCAGGCACGCGCCGCCGGCCACATACAGTGCCGGTGTGTAGCTCAGCAGCAGGGTGCGAGTGGCGCCGGCGCCGTATGCCGCCACGGCAGCGCCCATCTGGTGCCCGGCAAAAATCCAGCCGAACACCATACCGGCGCGTTCCTTGCCAAAGGCAGTGCCTGCCAGCCTGACGGTTGGCGGCACGGTGGCAACCCAGTCGAGGCCGTAGAACATGGCGAAAATCGACAGGCCGTAGAAAGTGAAGTCGGAATGCGGCAGCCAGAATAAGGACAAGCCTCGCAGGCTGTAATACCAGAAAAGCAGTTTGCGGTTGTCATAGCGGTCTGAAAGCCAGCCCGATAGAATCGTGCCGCAGAAATCGAAAGCACCCATCATGGCGAGCACGGACGCCGCCGGTACGGCCGTCAGGCCGAAATCGCCGCACAAGGACACGAAATGCGTTTGGATCAGGCCGTTGGTGCTCAGGCCGCATATAAAGAAGGTCGCAAACAGGATCCAGAAGGTCTGGTTGCCGCGTACAGTTCCCAGAATCTTGAAAGGATCCCAAATGGATGTGTGCGTGTGCGCTACAGGTGGCATGGCGGCAGTTGCCGGATCCGTGCCGTAGGCGGCAATGCCGACGTCTTCCGGCCGATTGCGTACAAAACAGATTGCCAGAATGATGACCAGCGCGGCCGAGACGCAAACCGGCGTGATGGCCGAGCGCCAGCCGTAGTGGTCAATGAGCCAGGCGGCGCCGGGTAGAAACACCAGTTGGCCCGTGGCCGTGCTGGCGGTCAATAAACCGATCACCAGCCCGCGGCGCTTGTCGAACCATCGATTGGCCACCACGGCGCCTAGAACCAGAGCGGTCAGGCCCGAGCCAAAGCCCAGTATCAGCCCCCATAGCACGACCAGTTGCCATAGCGCAGTCATTTGGGTGGCCAGGATCATGCCCGACGCCACGAGGGCCAGCGCCGCGCAAATAACGTTGCGCAGGCCGTAACGATCCATCAGGATCGAGGCAAAAGGCCCCATCAGGCCATACAGTGCAAAGCGCAGGGCAAGCGCCGATGAAATTTGCTCGGTGTCCCAGCCGTATTCTTTGCCCAGCGGTTGCAGCAGCACACCCGGCAGACCCAGTGCGGCAGACGAGGTGAGCATAGTCAGAAAGCAAATGAGCGCCACTATCCAGGCGTAGTGGATGCCGTGCCGGTGGAGCCAATTGGAAAACGGTTGGGCGAACATGTGGGTTTCCGAAAGTCGGTGATGCAAAGCCTGAAGGTTTTTGGCGTGAGCCGGGTCACGATGTCGCGTGAGGCCTAGTTATTGAGCATGTTCACATCCAGCAGGAATTCGCGCGCGGCCGCCAGTATATCGTCAGACAGGGGGGAGCCTCGTGTTGCCCGTGCCAGGACCTGGGCGCCTACCAAGGTGGCCAGCGTTGCCAGCGCCTGCGACCTGGGCTGAGGGGCGCCGCTCGCCTCGAACAGTGTGGTAAGGGAGTCGGCCATGCCTTCGACGCCTGCCGCATAGGTTCGATGTACGGGTTTGTCGGCCGGTTCGCGGGCAACGTCCCCGGCCAGGGCAACGGCCGGGCAGCCGTTGCCTGTATGATCTCTATGCCAGGTGCTCAGGTAGTGGTCGACATGGGCATGAAGCGCATGGCGCGGGTCGGCGTGTTTGTTGCTGCGCTCGTTCCGGCGCTGCGAGGACTGTTTGAACGCTGCCGCACAGGCCACATCCGTAAGCTCATCTTTGGACGAGAAATGACCATAAAAGCCCCCGTGCGTCAGTCCGGCCGCCGCCATCAGGTCAGCCACACTGACCCCATTGAAGCCTTGTTCGCGGAAAAGCCGGGCCGAGACATTTTCAATGACGGCGCGGTTTTTTTGTGTTTGTTCGCGTGATACTCGAGGCATGGCATTTTCCTGGGAAAACTGAGTCGGTCCAATAATAAATTATTATTATCATCTATTCAAGTAACAAGAGCGCAAACCAAGAGCGTATCAGCTTGTATCGTAGCTACTATCGATAGCTGTGCTTGTGCTTTACTATGATGGTGTGACTCCATCCTGGCCGTATTGGCCGACGCGGGTATGGCTATGAATTCAATCGACAAGGCGCTGCTGACTCCTCTGGAGATGAGGGCGGCCGATACGGCAGCCATGAAGGCCGGGATCAGCGGTATTGCATTGATGGAAGCGGCTGGAAGAGCAGTGGCCGATGCGGTGCGCGCGCGCTGGCCGGTGCAGCCCGTCGTGGTGATATGCGGATTCGGCAATAACGGGGGCGATGGTTTCGTTGCGGCCCAGCGTCTTGCCGAGTCGGGCTGGCCGGTTCGGCTGGGGTTTTCAGGAGAGCGCGCAAGGCTGACCGGCGACGCGGCGTACTGTGCTGCATTATGGACAGGCGCCATCGAGCCCCTGTCACTTGAATTGCTCGATGGTGCAGCCCTGGTCGTTGATGCGCTTTTCGGCGCCGGCCTGTCGCGGCCCGTCGAAGGCTTGGCGCGTACCGTAATCGAAACCCTGATCCGGCGCAAACTGCCGATCTGTGCCGTCGATGTGCCCAGCGGCCTGGATGGCGAAACAGGCGAGGTGCTTGGCGTGGCGGCGGCGGCCGACATGACGGTGACTTTCTTTCGCAAGAAGCCCGGCCACTTGCTATTGCCGGGAAAGCTGTTGTGCGGCGAACTGGTGCTGGCCGATATCGGTATCCCTGCCTCCCTTCTGGAGCGCAAGCCTCCGCATGCATGGGAAAATGGCCCGGAAGTCTGGCTGAGCGATTATCCCTGGCCGCAAACCGGTGGGCACAAATATCAGCGAGGCCATGTCCTGCTGGTGGGTGGTGAACTCATGACAGGAGCGGCGCGTTTGGCGGCGCTGGCGGCGGCACGAGTGGGCGCCGGCCTGGTTACCGTGGCGGTGCCGGAGTCGGTCCGCGCCATCTACGCGACGGCGCTGACCAGCGTTATGGTTCAACCGCTGAAAGCGCCCGACAGCCTGGCTTTATTGCTGGCCGATCCGCGCAAGAATGCCATTGTCGTCGGTCCGGGCGCCGGTGTTTCCAGCGAAACCCGGCAGAATGTGCTGGAAGCCTTGGCCACGCAGCGTAGCGTGGTGCTGGATGCGGATGCCATTACCTCGTTCGGCCGCGATCCACAACTGCTTTTCGCGGCAATCTCCGGTCCTTGCGTGCTTACGCCGCACGAGGGTGAATTTGCCCGGATCTTCGCATGCGAAGGGAATAAACTGATGCGCACACGCTATGCCGCGCGCGAGAGTGGTGCAGTGGTCTTGCTTAAAGGGTCGGATACGATCATCGCGGCGCCCGATGGCAGGGCAATTATCAATACCAATGCGCCGCCGGAACTGGCGACCGGTGGTACCGGCGATGTGTTGGCCGGCTTGATTGCGGGCTTGATGGCGCAAGGCATGGAGCCCTTTCTGGCCGCGGCCGCCGCAGCCTGGCTGCATGGCGAGGCCGCGCGCGAATTCGGTCCGGGCTTGATCGCCGAAGATCTGCCGGCTATTTTGCCGACGGTTTTGCGCCGCCTCAAAGAATTGAAAACCGGGCTCTCCTGAACGGCCGTCCCAGGCGTTACACTTGACCTTTACGTTCAACCCGGCCTCATTTGGCTGCGTGGCAAGAGGTTTGGTATGTCCGATGTGATCGCCCTGATATTCGATTTTGACGATACGCTTGCGCCCGACAGTACGTCGGGTTTTCTTGCCGATATGGGGGTCGATGTCGAGGACTTCTGGCAGAGGCAGGTCGATCCGCTGTTGTCGCAGCACGACTGGGACCCGGTCCCGGCCTACCTGTACCGCATGATTGAATTGTCCAAATCGGGGAGTCATGGCCGTATAACGCAGGAACGCCTGGCGCAGTGGGGCGCGCGCCTGCCGCTGCATGCCGGAGTGGAATCCCTGTTCGGCCGTTTGCGGGCCATGGTCAAAGAACAGCACCCGCAGGTACAGCTCGAGTTCTACCTGATTTCCAGCGGTATAGGCGATGTGGTCAGGCACACGCCAATCGCCGGGGAGTTTACGGATATCTGGGCTTCCGAATTTATCTACGACAAGCAGGGAGGGATCCATTTTCCCAAGCGGATAGTCAGCTTTACCGACAAGACGCGTTATCTGTTTCATATCCAGAAGGGTATCGTGGGCCTGTCTTCGCGCAACAAGCCATTCGAGGTCAACAAGAAAATAGCGGAAGACAAATTGCGGATTCCCTTCGAACAGATGATCTTTGTTGGCGATGGCTATACCGATATTCCCTGTTTTTCCCTGATTCGCCGTTCTGGTGGAGTGGCGTTTGGCGTATGGGATCCCAAGCATCGCGAAAAACGCAGCCGGGCTTGGGGGTTTATTCAAGAGGGACGCGTGTCCAATCTGAATCAGGCACGCTACGATGAAGATGCCGAGCTCTATCAATGGCTTGAAGAGGCTGTCGAAAGCCTGGCGGGTCGGATTTCCCTTAATGCGCGCATTTACCGTGGCTGATCCGGGGCCCGATCTCGCCGAAGCCGGCAACGATGCCGGGCCGGATCCTGCCGAGGCTGCCGCCGACCGGGCCGCAATGCAGGCGGCCATTGCGCTGGCAGGCCGGGCGCATGCGGCAGGGGAAGTTCCTGTCGGGGCGGTTGTCGTGGACGAAAAAGGCCGGATCGTGGGGGAAGGATTCAATCGCGCGATCAGCGACAGCGATCCCACCGCGCATGCTGAAATCGTGGCCTTGCGGGCTGCGGCCCGGGCGGCGGGCAATTATCGCCTGCCGGGCATGAGCCTGTATGTCACGCTCGAACCTTGCGCCATGTGCATGGGTGCCATGCTGCATGCCAGGCTCAAGCGGGTAATATACGGCGCCAGCGACCCAAAAACCGGAGCCTGCGGCAGCGTGCTCAGCGTGCATGCCAACGCGCAGCTCAATCATCACACCGAGGTCCGGGGTGGCGTGCTTGCTGAAGAATGCGGCGATCTGTTGCGGCAGTTTTTTCGCGAACGCCGCATCAGGGCGAAAGAAGCAAGGGACCCGGATAGCTAGTCAACTATACTTACACGCTTGCATGCGATGCGGTGTCCGCGGATGGCTGCTCTGTATTGGCGGCTGAAGAGGCGCCCCCCGTTCGAACATGGCCTTCGGGCTTTTTTTCTGATTTCACGAGTACAACTATGAGTCATGCCGAGCATCATTCCGCTTCTGGTATTTATCTGATTTCTCCATCGGGAGCGGTGGCCGATCCCAAGGCGCTTGATCTCGCCAGGGTACGGCTCGCCAAGCTGGGGTTCAAAACCGCGGTAGATCGGGCAGCTCTGGCCGTGCACGAACGGTTTGCGGGAACCGACAAGCAGCGTCTGGCCGGTATTGCCCGCGCGCTCAAGCAGAAACAAGCCATTGTCATGGCCACACGCGGTGGCTATGGCCTGAGCCGATTGTTGCCGTTCATCGACTGGAAAGCGGCCGCCGACAGCGGCAAGGTATTTGTCGGACAGAGCGACTTTACGATATTCAACCTGGCGCTGCTGGCTCGAACCGGAGCCCCGAGTTTTGTCGGACCTACCGCCGTGTTCGACTTTGGCGCCAAAACCATGGACGACCTGACCGCGGATCTGTTTGCCGAAATCATGCGTGGAGAGCTGGAAATCCTCAGCTTCGAGTCGCCTGGCTCCGATGCGGTCGATGCCCGTGGCATTTTATGGGGCGGTAATCTGGCCATGATAACTTCGCTGATAGGTACGCCCTATTTTCCGAAAGTGAAAGGCGGCATATTGTTTCTTGAAGACGTGTGCGAACACCCGTTCCGGGTCGAGCGCATGCTGACCCAGTTGTGGCATGCCGGCATACTTCAACGCCAAAAGGCTATTGTTCTGGGGCACTTCACCGACTATCGGCTGGCCGATCACGACAATGGCTTCGACATGCCCTCGGTGGTTCGTTGGTTGCGTCAAACTGTCAAGGTACCGGTCGTGACCGGGTTGCCCTACGGTCATGTCAAGGTGAAAGCCACCTTGCCGGTAGGAAGGAAGGTAGGGATCGCAACCGAAAAAGGCATGGCGCACCTGGTCCTCGAAGAGCATTTCTAGGGTGTGGCCCAAAGCGGGCAGAACATCCGGGGAAGAGCCGCCGCTGCCGCGTCGGCAATAGCGATCATGCCCGCACGGCTGTTGTTGCAATTCGCCGTACTTTACCGGTGTTCAACGAATATCCCGGCAACTTGTTAAACTAGCAGGTTGTCTTGACTCTACTTACGTGATAATTCTCAGTGATCTCCACCGCAAATCTTACTATTCAGTTCGGGCCCAAACCTCTCTTTGAAAATGTCAGCGTCAAATTCGGCGAAGGCAACCGGTACGGCCTGATCGGCGCCAATGGCTCGGGCAAGTCTACCTTCATGAAAATCATTGGGGGCGATCTCGAATCCAGTAGCGGCAATGTGTCGCTGGAGCCGGGCGTGCGCCTGGGCAAGTTGCGCCAGGATCAGTTTGCGTTCGAGGACGTCCGGGTTCTGGATGTCGTCATGATGGGCCACGAGGAAATGTGGCAGGCCATGACTGAACGCGATGCCATTTACGCGAATCCGGACGCGACCGAAGAAGATTACATGCACGCGGCCAACCTCGAGGCCAAGTTTGCCGAATACGACGGCTACACCGCCGAGGCGCGGGCTGGCGAATTGCTGCTGGGGCTGGAAATTGCGGTCGATCAGCATAACCTGCCCATGCGCGAAATCGCACCGGGCTGGAAGCTGCGTGTGCTGCTGGCCCAGGCCCTGTTTTCGAACCCCGACGTGCTCCTGCTGGATGAGCCCACCAACAACCTCGATATCAACACCATCCGCTGGCTCGAGGATGTGCTCAACGGCTATCAGAGCACCATGATCATCATCAGCCATGACCGGCATTTCCTGAATCAGGTTTGCACGCACATGGCCGATCTGGATTACCGCGAACTGCGTATCTATCCAGGCAACTACGACGACTACATGCTGGCCTCCACGCAGGCGCGCGAGCGCGTGACCATGGCTAATGCCAAGGCCAAAGAGCGAGTGGCCGAGTTGCAGGATTTCGTGCGGCGCTTTTCCGCCAATAAATCCAAGGCTCGCCAGGCTACTTCGCGCCTGAAGCAGATCGACAGAATCAAGGCGGGCGCCATTGAGGTCAAGCCTTCTTCGCGCCAGAACCCGTATATCCGGTTCGAGCAGAACAAGGTCATGCACCGTCTGGCTGTAACGCTCGAGCACATACGCAAATCGTTTGATCAGCCGGTGATACGGTCGTTTTCGACCATGATTGAAGCCGGCCAGAAAATCGCGATCATTGGGGCCAATGGGGCGGGCAAGACCACGCTGCTGCGTATGCTGGCGGGCGATCTGGCTCCGGATGGCGGAACCGTCAAATGGTCCGAGAACGCCGATATCGGCTATATGGCTCAGGACGTTTCGGAGCAGTTCCAGTCCGACAGCAATCTGTTCGACTGGCTTATCGATTATCGGCAAACGGGCGATGACGATCAGTCGATCCGCTCGGTGCTGGGGCGTTTGCTGTTTTCAGCCGACGACATTCCCAAGGCGGTCAAGGTATTGTCGGGCGGCGAAAAAAACCGCATGAGTTTCGGACGATTGATGCTGGGTCGCCACAATGTGCTGCTCATGGACGAGCCCACCAATCACCTGGATATGGAATCGATCGAGTCGTTGCAGTTTGCGCTCGAGAAATATGCCGGCACGCTGGTGTTCGTGTCGCATGACCGCGAATTCGTATCGGGAGTCGCCACTCGCGTCATCGAGATCATGCCGAGCGGGGAAATCGTTGATTATCTCGGCGGCTACGACGATTACCTGAGTTCGCGCGGGATTGAAGCCTGATCCGCTTTTTTCATGATGCTTTATACGCTTGCCGCACCGGGAACGTACCAGGAAGACATCAGGAAAAGCCGTTTCATTGTGTTTGCCGAGGGGGTTCAGTCGCCTGCGGAGGCTTTGAGTTTTATCGCAAGGCATCGCGTGGCGTCGGCAAGCCACAATTGCTGGGCGTACCGGATCGGCACCGAATATCGATTCAACGATGATGGGGAGCCGGGTGGCACGGCCGGCCGGCCGATCCTGCAAGCTATCGAAGGGCAGCAGTGCGATCGGGTGGCGGTTCTGGTGGCGCGCTGGTTCGGGGGCATCAAGCTGGGTCCGGGCGGCCTGATGCGAGCGTACGGAGGCTCAGCCGCTCAGTGTTTGCGGCTGGCCGACAGAGTCGAACTGCTTGCCGAAATTCTGATTGATTGCTGTTGCACTTTTGCGGAGATGGCACTGATTCAGTCGCGTTTCCCAGCCTTCCATGTTCGCATCGAAAACGAAATATTCGATGCAAATGGCGTGCAATGGCGCCTTGTCGTTCCACAAGACCTTGCCCAATCGCTGGGCAAATTGTTCGCCAATTTGACTCGCGGGCAAGGGCAGTGGCGAATTGCGCCAACTCCGCAGGTCGATTTGTAGGGGCAGCCCTGCCAGGGCTGCCCGCCGTGATGGGCGAGGGTGGGCACAAGGTCCACCTCTACATCTGTCCGCGCTTGTTGCTAGGCGCTTTCCTGTTTTTCCTGTTCGGCGATATCGGCATGAACCTTGTCCATGTCGATCGCTTTGATCTGGGTAATCAGTTCGTCAAGCTGGCCCGCCGACAGGGAGCCCGGCTGCGAGAACAACAGTACTTGCTCGCGAAATACCATTAATGTAGGTATCGAGCGGATATTCATGCCGGCCGCCAGTTCTTGCTGGTCTTCGGTGTTCACCTTGGCGAAGGTGATGTCGTCGTGCTTGTCGGAGGCATCATCGAAAATCGGTGCGAAATTGCGGCATGGACCGCACCAGGGAGCCCAGAAATCGACGATGAGCGGCTGGCTGCCGCGGATTGCTGCTTGAAAGGTGTCTTTGTTTAAATCGATGGTACTCATAGGGAATCCAAACTAAAAAGCGGCTTTATGAGCCGCCTATCAAGAAAGTAATGCAAACAAGCGCAGAGTGTAGCGCCATTGCTCGGTGTTTTATGTGATTGTTTACCCTTAAATGGGGTGAATAGGTAAATCCTAATAGTGCCGATAGATAGCGGCAGCCGGCTCGGTGAAAAGCCTGCCTGGCCAGCCGCCACGGCGTTTGGCCGCAGCGGCAGGACGTGCCCGCGCCGGTGTGCGCCCTAGCCGGGGAAAAATCCGTATTTGATTACAAACAGGGCTGCGACCAGCAGCGCAGCCGGGTGTATGTCCTTGAATTTTCCGGTAACGGCTTTCAGGACGACATAGCTGATAAAACCAAATGCCAGGCCGTTGGCAATCGAGTAGGTGAAGGGCATGATAATGGCGGTCAGGGCCGCCGGAGCGGCTTCGGTGATATCGCCCCATTCGATTTCGGTTAGTTCGCGCAACATCAGGCCGGCCACGTAAAGCAAGGCAGGTGCTGTGGCGTAGGCGGGTACCGAACCGGCAAGCGGTGCAAGAAACAGCGAAAGCAGAAACAATATGCCTATGGTGAGTGCCGTCAGTCCGGTGCGGCCGCCAGCCTGCACGCCCGAGGCGCTTTCAATGTAGGCTGTGGTGCTGCTGGTGCCCAGGAAGGACCCGGCCACGATGGCGGTACTGTCGGCGAACAGGGCGCGGCCCAGGCGGTTGGGCTTTCCTTCCTGAACAAGGCCGGCCCGCTTGGCCACGCCTATCATGGTGCCGGTGGCATCAAATACTTCAACCAGCACGAATACCAAAATGACATGAACGAAGCCGGTGTGCAGGGCCCCCATGATATCCAGTTGGAAGAAGGTGGGCGCCAGGCTTGGCGGCATCGAAAATACCCCATGAAACTGGTTGTTGCCGGTCAGCATCGACAGGATGGTAATGACCAGTATGCCGATAAGGATGGCGCCGCGAACCTTGAGCGTATCGAGGGCGGCAATGATGAAAAATCCCAGAATCGCAAACAGAGCGGGTGCTGAGGTCAGGTTGCCCAGGCCGACTTTGGTTGCGGGATTGGCGATAACTATGCCTGCGCTGCTCAAGGCAATAATGGCCAGGAACAGCCCTATGCCGGCCGCTATGGCCGACCGCAAGGATTTGGGTATGCCGTCTACCAGCCACGACCGTATGCCGGTGACGGTCAGAATGACAAATATTGCGCCTGAAATAAACACCGCGCCCAGAGCCTGTTGCCAGCTGTAACCCATGGCTCCCACTACGGTAAATGCGAAAAATGCGTTCAGGCCCATGCCGGGCGCCATGCCAATGGGCCAGTTCGCGACGAACGCCATGATAAGCGTGCCCAGCGACGCCGCCAGGCAGGTGGCCACAAAAACCGCGCTTTTGTCCATGCCTGTGCCCGAGAGGATTTCGGGGTTTACAAAAATAATGTAGGACATGGTCAGGAAGGTGGTAATGCCCGCCAGAATTTCGGTGCGCACCGATGTGTCGTGCTCGTCCAGCTTGAAGTATTTTTCCAGCATTCGTTTTCCCCGAATAGGCTATTTGTTAGTTGTTGATAGAAAAAAGTTGGCTGAACGCAATTCTAAGTCGGTTTTTGCTCTGGTTGTACACTTATGCATCATGATTATTCTTGGTTTTGAAAGTTCCTGCGATGAAACCGGTGTGGCGGCCGTTTGCACCGAACGCGGTTTACTTGCCCACGCCCTGCACAGCCAGATCGCCATGCATCAGGAATACGGCGGCGTAGTGCCCGAATTGGCTTCGCGAGACCACATTCGGCGAGTCTTGCCGCTGACCACCGAGGTCTTGCAAAAAGCCGGCTTGTCCTTCGGCGATATCGGCGCCATTGCCTATACGGCGGGCCCAGGGCTTGCCGGAGCCTTGCTGGTTGGGGCAAGTGTGGCTCAATCCTTCGCCTGGGCCCGCGGCTTGCCGGCGATTCCCATCCATCATCTGGAAGGGCACCTGTTGTCGCCCCTGCTTGCCAGTCCCCGGCCGGATTTTCCCTTTGTTGCCTTGCTGGTGTCCGGCGGTCATACGCAGTTGATGAGGGTGGACGGTGTGGGTGATTACGAATTGCTGGGGGAAACGCTGGACGATGCGGCTGGCGAGGCATTCGACAAAACAGCTAAATTGATGGGACTTGGCTATCCTGGCGGGCCTGCCTTGTCACAACTGGCCGAACAGGGCGATCCGTCCAGTTACGATTTGCCGCGCCCCAAGCTGCATAGCCATGATCTGGATTTCAGCTTCAGTGGGTTGAAAACAGCCGTTTTGACACGCCTGAGGCATCTGGAAAAGGAAAGTGGCAGCCTGTCTGCGCAACAGCGTGCCAATCTGGCCGCCTCGACCGAGGCGGCCATTGTCGATGTCCTGGCCGCCAAGGCGCTCAAGGCGCTGAAACAGACCGGCTTGAAAAATCTGGTCGTGGCCGGAGGGGTCGGCGCCAATCGTCATTTACGGCGCCAATTGCTTGCGGTGCTTGCCGCGAGACGTGGCCAGGTATTTTTTCCGCCGCTCGATCTGTGTACCGATAACGGTGCAATGATCGCTTTTGCCGCAGCCCAGCGCGTCAGGGCTGGCTTGGTCGACCTTGCCGATACGAGCCATGCATTTACGGTCAAGCCACGCTGGGATCTGCAAGATGTTTGCGAGCGCGAAACGGCCTGATGCACCCTGATGCCGGGACGGATCAAGCCTGATGTTTCTTTTTGCCGATCCGGCTTTCCTTGCCGGCGATGAGGCGGGCAATATTGGCCTGATGGCGATAAATCAGCATGGCGCTGATGGCCACGATGGACAGGCAGATCGCGATGTCGAAGTCCCAGGCAACGTCGCCCCCGAACAGGTAATACAGCGGGGCGAAAATGGCGGCCAAAATGGCGGCCAGCGACGAATAGCGGGTGGCATAAGCGACTATCAGCCAGGTAGCGACGGTAGCGACGGCCAGCCACGGTTGCAACGCCAGCAGCACGCCCAGCGCGGTCGCTACGCCTTTGCCACCCTTGAAATTCAGGAAAATGGGGTAGACGTGTCCCATGAAAACGGCAATGGCACACAGGCCCAGGATCGCACTCGGCAATTGGAATCGCGCGGCGATCAGGCTGCTTAGCCATACCGCCAGCCAGCCCTTGGCCATGTCGCCCAGCAGGGTCAGGGCCGCCGCCTTTTTGTTGCCAGTCCGCAACACGTTAGTGGCGCCGGGGTTCTTCGATCCGAATGTACGGGGATCTTGCAGGCCCATGCAGCGGCTTACCACGACGGCGAAAGAGATCGATCCGAGCAAATAAGATAGAAAAATCAGGGCCAGACTCAAAATGGACGAGTTTATCGACGACATGGCATGCGGACTCCGGAAGGGTTCAGCGAGATTCTACCGTGAGCGTCACCCAAAACGGCAAAACGACCGGGTACAATCCACGGGTCCGTTTGTTTTCTTGTGGAAAGGTAATGCGTATATTGGTGTCCAACGACGATGGTTACAACGCTTTGGGTCTTGAAGCGTTGGTCCAGGCCCTGAAGGGTTTGGGCGACCTGACCGTCGTGGCGCCGGAAACCAATTGCAGTGGCGCGTCCAATTCCCTGACGCTGAATCGCCCCTTGTCGGTTCGGCAGGCGCCCAATGGATTTTATTTCGTTAACGGCACGCCATCCGATTGTGTGCATATTGCCTTGACCGGTCTGCTGGATTTTCGCCCTGATCTGGTCGTTTCGGGCATCAACAATGGGGCCAATATGGGTGACGATACCTTGTATTCGGGTACCGTTGCCGCGGCGACTGAAGGGTTTCTGTTCGGGATATCCTCGATCGCCTTTTCGCTGGCAAAGAAAGGCTGGGAGCATCTCGATACGGCGGGCGGGATTGCCCGGCAAGTGGTCGAGCAGCAGTTGGCCCAGCCCCTGAAGCAAAACGTGCTGCTCAACGTCAATATACCCGCGGTGCCTATGGCGGCGCTGCAAGGCATACACGTGACGCGTCTGGGTAAGCGCCATCCATCGGAGCCTGTGGTCAAGAGCAGCACGCCTTATGGCGATCCGGTATATTGGATAGGCCCCGTCGGCAATGTGTCCGATTCGGCCGCCGATACGGATTTTGGCGCAATCGAACAAAATGCCGTATCGGTTACACCCTTGCGGCTCGATTTGACCGATTATGAACAATTGCGCGATGTGAAAATCTGGGCGGATTCATTATGCGCAAACCAGTAAATCCATTCCCGTTCGCGACGGGCACTCATAACCGTTTTGGCCGTTCCAGCCTGGGGCGGGGATTTTCTGCATCCAATAGCAACACCCGTATTTCTTCATCCGGCTCCGTTATGCCACGGGTGCCCGATGCGGCCAATACGTCAACGATTGTCAATTTGGGTTTGAACTCGGAGCGCTCGCGTGGCATGATGATCCAGCGTCTGCGCAACCAGGGTATTCAGGACGAACGTGTGCTCGATGCCATGATGGCGGTGCCTCGTCATCTGTTTGTCGATGAAGGCCTGGCCAGTCGCGCGTACGAAGATGCCGCGCTGCCGATAGGACATGGCCAGACGATTTCTCAACCCTGGATAGTTGCCCGCATGATTTCAGCCGTATGCGAAAATCGCTTGCCGGTCAAGGTTCTCGAAGTGGGCTCCGGATGCGGTTATCAGGCTGCCGTACTGGCGCAGTTCGTCAAGGAGGTACACAGCATCGAACGCATTCGTGGGCTGTATGAGCTGGCGCGCAATCATCTCAGAACGCTTAAACTCATCACACGGGTTCGGCTTTCGTACGGAGACGGCATGCTGGGCTTGCCCGGCGTCGCGCCCTTCGATGCGATTGTCGTGGCCGCCGCAGGTATTAAAATTCCCCTTGCCCTGCTTGAACAGTTGGCAGTTGGGGGTCGCTTGATTGCCCCGGAAGGATCCTCGGCGCAACGCCTGATTCTGGTTGAACGAACCGGTTCCACAACGTGGCACCGCGAAGAACTGGAGTCTGTGCGTTTCGTACCTCTCAGGGCAGGAATACAGTCATAAGTCATCAGGAGAGTTATATGCCAGCAGGGACGTCCCAGCCTATCGCCAAATCGGCATTCGAACAGCCTAAACGCACGTCTCGCTATTTATTGATCGCTGCTGTTGCGGCGGCTACATCCATCATGGCGGGTTGCGCCTCCAGGTCGACTCACGCGCCGGTAGCCGATCTATCGGGCGGAACCTCCGCCAGCAGCGTTGCCACCGGTGGTACTTACGTCGTCAAGCCTGGCGACACGCTTTACAAAATTGCCCAGGCCAACAATGTCGATGTGGCAACCCTGACTCGCTTGAATCACATCAGCGATCCCAGCCAGCTAAGGGTTGGGCAGACGCTGCATCTGAGCGGTTCAGGTGGTTCAGCTCCATCGCCAGCGCCGTCTGGCGGCAACGCAACCCCGGTTCCGATTGCTCCTCCCGCTCCCGCCGAAGCGGCTCCCGCCGAGAAGGCCAGTGATGCCGCCCTGATTCAATGGGCCTGGCCTGCGTCGGGCCGCATCATTCAGGGCTTCAACGCCACGACCAAGGGCATAGACATCTCGGGAGCCCCGGGCGAACCGGTTCATGCGGCGGCCGACGGCAAGGTCATGTATGCGGGCAATGGCGTGCGGGGGTTGGGCAACCTGATCCTGCTGGGCCACAGCAACGGATTCATCACTGCGTATGCCCATAATCAAACGTTGCTGGTAAAGACGGGCCAGCAGGTGCATCGGGGCGCCAAGATTGCCACCATCGGTCAAACCGATACCACGTCGCCGCGTTTGCATTTTGAAATACGGCGTCGCGGCACTCCGGTCAATCCCATGTCGTATTTGCCTGCGCGATGATTCCCACGCTTGTTTTCGATCTTGAAACGATACCCGACGCGGCAGGGCTGCGTCGTCTGAATCATTACGAGCCGGAAATGAGCGACGCGGAGGTCATAGAAGCGGCGCTGGCGGCTCGCCGGGAAAGCCACGGCAACGACTTCCTGCCTTTGCATCTGCAGCAAGTCGCGGTGGTCGGCTGCGTATTCCGGGACGATCAGGGATTTCGGGTAAAAACCCTGGGCAATGCCGACGACCCCGAGGCAACACTGATTTCGGGTTTTTTTAAAACCATAGAGCGTTATACCCCGCGACTGATCAGTTGGAACGGCTCGGGCTTCGATTTGCCGGTCTTGCATTACCGCAGTCTTATTCATGCCGTCCAGGCGCCACGGTACTGGGACATGGGCGACGACGATCGCGACTTCAAATATAACAATTACATTAGTCGCTACCACAACCGCCATATCGATCTCATGGATCTGCTGGCCAAGTATAACGGTCGGGCCAATGCGCCACTGGACGACCTGGCCAAGCTTTGCGGCTTTCCCGGGAAGCTGGGCATGGACGGCAGCCAGGTTTGGAAAGCCTGGTCCAACGGCCAGGCCGGCGAAGTTCGTGCGTATTGTGAAACCGATGTGGTCAATACCTGGCTGGTTTATTGCCGTTTTCGCTTCATGAGAGGCGAGCTCGACAAAGCCGCCTACGATTCCGAGGTCCGCCTGGTACGCGACACGCTCGAGGCAAGCCAGGCGCCGCATTGGAAGGAATACCTGGCCGCGTGGGATGCACCGTAGCTTGTATTGCCTTTGTACGGGCTGCCCTGAAATCAATTGAAAACGATTGGTCCGGGCTGAAACAGATCGGAAACCGCTTCGGGCAGACAATGGCGACTCCTCATTCAAGGACGGACCATTATGCAATACTCCAAAACTCCCGTACTAGCCAAGTTTGCGGCCCTGGCGGCGGCGCTTGCCTTGCAAGGGGCTGCGATGGCAGCCACTCCCGCCACGCCCGATAGCGCGGCGCAAGTGGCTAGCGGGCAAGCTGCCGCTCCCCAAACCCCTTCGACCCATTCTCCACGGATGGGCAGGCATCATCACGACAAGGATATGGCCATGTGGATTCCCGGCTATGGCCCGGTCAAGCAGAAACTTGTGACCTCCCTTGCATTGAACGCAAATCAGGCCAAGCTGCTGGAAGATGCCCAATCGGCCCAGAAAGCGCTGCGGCATGCCCGGTGGGATGCCATGAAATCGGCCAGACAGGAGAAAAAGGCGCAGCTGGATGCCGGCAAGGTCGACCCCCACGCTGCTCAACAGGCAATGGACGCTGTTGTCCAGAAAGCACAGGGCGAGCGCCAGCAGATCACTCAGAAATGGCTGGCGGTCTGGGATTCCCTGGATAGCGCGCAGCAACAGAAAGTGGCTGCTTACCTGAAAGAAAGGGCAGACAAGCACTACAAGCATGAGGGACGTCATCATCGTCAGCATCACGACTCCGACGAGCATGCTTCCGCGCCTATGAAAGCCGCTTCCTGATTGAAGCAATCCATCGCCCGCGTTCGTGTTTCACCGACGGACGCCGGGCATGGCGGCGCCAGCGCAGCCGAAGACTGTAAAATTCGGACCTACGTGTTTTAGGATGTCCGAATCATCATGTCAGAAGTATTCGCTATCGAGTCGCTGGATCTCGAAGCTCGCGGCGTAGCCCGCCGCGACGGGAAGGTTGTGTTTGTGGATGGGGCGCTGCCCTCAGAACGGGTCAGCGCTCATATTGTCAAACGGAAATCCTCTTTCGACACGGCCCGGCTGGAACGGGTTTTGAAGCCTTCGGCGCAGCGTACCAGTCCTCCGTGTCCAAATTTCGGCATCTGCGGTGGCTGTGCGATGCAGCATCTGGAACCCGCGGCACAAGTGGCCATCAAGCAGCGTGTTCTTGAAGATACTCTGTGGCATATAGGCAAATTGAAGCCAGCGTGCATGCTGCCGCCTTTGCATGGCCCGACCTGGGGCTATCGCCATCGCGCCCGCCTGTCGATACGCGTGGTGGCCAAGAAAGGCGGGGTGCTGGTGGGGTTTCGCGAGCGCCGCAGCAGTTATGTCGCCGATATGAAGGATTGCCTGGTCCTGCCACCTCATGTATCCGATTTGCTGTGGCCTTTGCGCGGCTTGATCGGATCGATGTCCACTCCCAACCGTTTGCCGCAAATCGAAGTGTCGGTAGGAGACAAGACTACGGCCCTGCTGTTGCGGCACATGGAGGCATTGACGGCGGCCGATATCGACAAGCTCAGGGAATTTGGCGCCCAGCATCGGGTATCGTGGTGGCTGCAATCGAAGGGACCCGAAACCATACATCCCCTGGATCCCGATGACGCAGACAAGCTGGCTTATTCCTTACCCGAGTTCGGTTTGCGCATGCTGTACCGGCCGGCCGATTTTACCCAGGTCAACGATGCCATCAATCGCACACTGATTTCCCGGGCGTTGACCCTGCTCGAACCCCAGGTTACGGATCGGGTGGCAGATCTGTTTTGCGGCCTGGGCAATTTCAGCCTGCCTCTGGCCACGCGGGCTCGCGAGGTCGTCGGGGTGGAGGGCAGCAAGACTCTGACGGAAAGGGCGCAGGCGGGGGCCGAACACAACGGCCTGGCTTCCCGTGTGCGGTTCGCTACCCTGAATTTGTTCGAAGTGGATGTGCAATGGCTGCGCGACCAGGGACATTTCGAACGTATCCTGATCGATCCGCCTCGCGATGGCGCCGAAGCGGTGGCTCGCGCCCTGGCGGCGTTAACTTTGCCGGAACGCCCTCGAAAGATTGTCTATGTCTCCTGTAATCCGGCCACGCTGGCTCGCGATGCCGGCATACTGGTTCACGAAGGCGGCTATCGTTTGCAAGCCGCTGGCGTGATCAATATGTTTCCGCATACCGGGCACGTGGAGTCCATTGCGGTCTTTGAATAGCGAGTCCACTTTGTCGTGGGACTCCTGTTTGCCACCATGCCCGCATAGTGTCTTTCAAGAGGCCGGGCTGGTTTGGGCCAGGATGCGTTCGGCCTCGATCTTGACGCGCTCCGGTGCTGTGCCGCCTATATGGTTGCGTGCTGACACCGAACCCTCGAGAGTCAGGACGCTGTAAATATCCTGTTCGATGGCGGGGTGAAAGCCTTGCAGTGCTTCAAGCGGCAGATCGGCCAGATCGCATCCCTGTTCTTCGCAGGCCCGTACCGCGTGGGCAACCGTTTCATGGGCATCGCGAAATGGCACGCCTTTTTTGACCAGGTAATCGGCCAGGTCGGTCGCCGTTGCAAAGCCTTGCAGTGCAGCCGCGCGCATTGCATCGGCACGCACCTTGATGCCGCTCATCATATCGACGAAAATGGTCAGGGTGTCGCGTATGGTATCGGCCGAGTCGAACAGGCCTTCCTTGTCTTCCTGATTGTCTTTGTTGTAGGCCAGAGGCTGGCCTTTCATCAGGGTGAGCAGGGCGAGCAGATGGCCATAGACACGGCCGGTTTTACCGCGCGCCAGTTCGGGCACATCGGGATTTTTCTTTTGCGGCATGATCGAACTGCCGGTGCAGAAACGATCCGCCAAAACAATGAAACCCATACGTGGGTTCATCCACAGTACAAGCTCCTCGGACAGACGCGATATATGCGTCATGATCAGCGCGGCGGCGGCACAGAACTCGATGGCGAAATCGCGGTCTGAGACCGCGTCGAGCGAATTGCGGCAGACTTCCTCGAATCCGAGTATTTTGGCGACCAGTTCACGGTCTATCGGGTACGAGGTGCCGGCCAGGGCGGCGGCCCCCAGAGGCAGGCGGTTGACACGCTTGCGGCAGTCGATCAGGCGCTCGGCGTCGCGTCCGAACATTTCGGCGTAGGCCATCAGGTGATGCCCGAAGGTAACCGGTTGAGCGACTTGCAAATGCGTGAATCCGGGCATGATGGTGCCTATGTGCTCGAGCGCCAGGGTGGCCAGGGCACGGCGCAACTGGCGCAGCAGATCGACGGCAAGATCGATTTCGTTGCGCACCCAGAGGCGGATATCGGTGGCGACCTGGTCGTTGCGCGAACGCCCCGTGTGAAGGCGCTTTCCGGCATCGCCGATGAGCTCGACCAGGCGTTTTTCGATGTTCAGATGAACATCTTCAAGATCGAGCGACCAGACGAATTGACCAGCGGCTATTTCATCGAGGATTTGCGCCATGCCGCGCTTGATGGCGGCGTTGTCGTCGGCGCTGATGATGCCTATGGAGGCGAGCATGTCCGCATGGGCCAGCGACCCCTGGATGTCGACGCCGGCCAGGCGTTGATCGAAATTGACCGAGGCTGTATAGCGCTTGACCAGATCGGAAACCGGTTCGGAAAAGCGGGCAGACCAGGCCTGCGACTTGTTGGCGAATTGATTTTGCTGTGAGGAGGGCGTGTTTTTTGACATAGTGCCGTGATTATAAAGGAGCCGCTACCGATAAAAAATTGCGGCAGCGTCTTGATGAATCGCTCATATGCTGGCGGCATGCGATAATTTTATTCTTTATTTCCCTGCGCACGGCGGCGCCTGGTTTTAATGATTGGTAACAAATCCAGGCTGGCCACGGGCTGCCGCATACTTTACTCGGGCGCGATTGGCGGCGCCCCATTACCAATGGTTTTCGCGAATGGTGCGCGGCCTGGCGCTTAAGGGCAGACAGCGAGTACGATGCCTGGCGAACAGAATTTATCGGAGCGAGCAATGAAACTAGTAGCGGCAATTATCAAACCTTTCAAACTTGACGAGGTACGCGAGGCCTTGGCGGAGATGGGGGTAAGCGGCCTCACCGTGACCGAGGTAAAGGGGTTTGGGCGCCAGAAGGGCCATACCGAGCTGTATCGTGGCGCCGAATACGTGGTGGACTTTCTACCCAAAATCCGTGTCGAAGTGGTTTTGCCCGCGACCATGGTCGATGCCGCCATCGATGCGATCGTCAAGGCGGCCTATACAGGCAAGATTGGCGATGGCAAGATATTTGTCATGCCGGTAGAACAGGCAATACGCATACGTACGGGGGAAAGCGGTGCCGAGGCACTTTGAGCCGTACGCCGCTCTGATGGCGGCACGCCACCCGGATCTTCCGCCGACAGGGGCATGACATGGCTCTGCGCGCTACGATTTTCAAGCTCGAGCTGCATATTGCCGATATGGTGCGCGGCTATTACAACAGCCATGTCCTGACGCTGGCGCGCCATCCTTCCGAAACCGAAGAGCGCCTGATGCTGCGAATTTTGGTTTTTGCCTTGCTCGCCGACGAACAACTGGTATTTACCCGGGGCTTGAGCATTGCGGACGAACCGGCTCTTTGGCAGAAAGATCTGACCGGCCTGATCCTGAACTGGGTCGATCTGGGGCACCCCGACGAAAGGCGCTTGTTGCAAGCCAGTGGCAAGTCGGCGCAGGTTACTGTGTGCTGCTATGGGGGCTCCGCCAGTCAGGTCTGGTGGCAGGGGGTGCAAAGCACAGTCTCGCGCATGCCGAATTTGAAAGTCATTTCAGTGGCCCCCGAAGCGGTTCGAGCCCTGGCCAGGCTCGTCCAGCGCACCATGACTCTGCACATCAGTATTGACGAGGGCACTGCGCTGGTGACTTCCGACAGCGATAGCGTGCCGGTGGACATTTCGATCTGGCATTGATACCGGCCAGCCGCGGCATATAAACGAATTGCGCTCAATTAGGGTATTTCATCAAAGAAAACGCTGGCATTATCGTGCATACTATGCCTGTTGTTGAAAATTCCTGACTAACGTTCTGTTTGTGCACAAGCACAAACAGGTCATGTTTTGGGCAAAGTTGCATGTGCTGCCGCAGCGCATGTAAAGTTGGATTGCAAAACCAAAAAATGCATAATGCATATACCCTATCAGGGTTAGCAAAGGAGATATTATGAAATTAATGCCCTTCGTTTTGGCTGCCGCCGTTACCGTTATCGGAATGGGTGCCGCACACGCAGAAGGCCGTCTCGATAAAATTAAAGCGAGCGGTGAAATCACGCTTGGCTATCGCGACGCATCCATTCCATTTTCGTATCTCGACGATCATCAGAAGCCGATTGGCTATTCGATGGACATATGCCGCAATATTGCCGCCGCTGTCAAAAAAGACCTCAAACTGGCCAGCCTGAAAATCAAGGAAGTGCCCGTCACTTCGTCCACCCGGATTCCGCTGGTGGCCAACGGCACGGTCGACCTTTCCTGCGGTTCCGCCACCAATAACGCCGAGCGGCAGCAGCAGGTCAGTTTCGCACCCACCACGTTCGTGACGGCCACGCGTTTCGCGGCGCTTAAATCGTCCAAGCTCAAGGATTTGGCCGATTTCAAAGGCAAAACAGTGGTTTCCGTATCGGGCACCAGTAATTTGCGCTGGCTGGTTCAAGCCAATTCAGAGCAAAAACTGGGCATGAAGATCATCACTGCCAAAGATCACCCCGAAGCCTTCCTTACAGTAGAAAGCGGTCGTGCCTCCGCCTTCTTCATGGATGACATCCTCCTGGCCGGCCTGGTGGCTACCTCGCACAAACCTGCCAACTGGATGATCAGCAAGACGGCATACACTATCGAGCCTTACGGCATCATCCAGCCCAAGGGCGATCCAGCTTTTAAAGCTGCTGTCGACACAGCGGTCAAGACCATGATGAAAGACGGCACTCTCGATCGCCTCTATGCCAAATGGTTCACAAAAGCCATACCGCCCAAAAATATCAATATGAACTGGCCCATGACGCCTGAGCTGAAAAAGGTCATTGCGCATCCTACCGATTCACCTGACCCTGCTGTTTACAAATAAGCATCGATTGGTACGGCACAGCCCTAAACGCGGGGCTGTGCCGTATTTGTATTTGGATACATAGTATCTTTAGGACAGATGCATGAATTACAACTGGAACTGGTCAATTTTCTGGGCGCCGGCGCCCGATGGTTCGGGTACCTATATGTACACCTTGATCAAAGGTGTGTATTGGACCCTTGGTGTTTCCGCCGTGGCCTGGATTATTGCCCTGGTAGTGGGCGTGACCGTTGGCGTGCTGCGCACCAGCCGGATCAAGTGGTTGGAAAAGATCTGCGCGGGGTATGTCGAGGTCTTTCGCAATATTCCCTTGCTGGTACAACTTTTTTTGTGGTACTTCGTCTTTCCGGAGATTGTGCCCAAGAGCCTGGGCGATTTCATCAAATCCGCCGATCCGACGCTCAGCACATACTGGACGGCAGTGATCTGCCTGGGCCTGTTTACCTCGACCCGTGTGGCCGAACAGATCCGGGCCGGCATCAATTCCTTGCCCACAGGCCAAAGCATGGCCGGCACCGCTCTTGGTTTGCGGCGCCCCCAGGTGTACCGCTATATCCTGCTGCCCATTACGGCACGGATCATCATGCCTCCGCTTACTTCCGAGGCGCTTAATCTCATCAAGAATACGTCTGTGGCGTTCACCATAGGCTTGGTGGAATTGACCGGTGCCGCACGGTCCATGCAAGAGTTTTCGTTTCAGATCTTCGAGTCGTTTGCAGCTGCCACGGTATTATATTTAGTCATCAATACGATCGTGGTGATCCTCATGCGCTACATTGAAAAATGGATGAGCGTACCCGGTTTCATCGGTACCGAAAAATAAGGGGCTCGCCATGCATTTTGACTTCGAAATTATTCTGCGCACACTGCCTTATGTATTTGGCATCGGCATGGTTTTTACCCTCAAGCTGACGTTTCTGGCCACAATAGGGGCTGTGGCGCTGGGCACGCTGCTGGCCATGATGCGCTTGTCTTCCAACCGGATTTTATCGGGCGCGGCCGGCAGCTATGTCAATTTCCTGCGTTCTTTGCCGCTGATCCTGATCATCTTCTGGTTCTATTTTCTGGTGCCGTACATCGTCGGATGGGTTACCGGCTCCGGGCGGCCCATCGCCGTGGGCGGGTTTACCTCGGCGTGGATCACGTTCACCCTGTTCGAAGCGGCCTATTTCTGCGAAATCATGCGTGCGGGTATTCAATCCATTCCCCGGGGCCAGGTGGGCGCGGGATACGCACTGGGATTGAACTATTGGCAAGTCATGGGCCATATCGTATTGCCGCAGGCGTTTCGCAACATGACCCCGGTCCTGCTCACGCAAATGATCGTGCTGTTCCAGGATACTTCTCTAGTATATGTATTGTCGTTGACTGATTTCCTGGGCGCCGCCAACAACGTTGCCCAGCGCGACGGCCGCCTGGTCGAAATGTTTCTTTTTGCGGCGGTGGTGTATTTTCTTATTTCGTACACCGCGTCACGCATCGTTAAAACGCTTGAACATCGCATGGCGATTGTTCGCTAAGGGCAAGGGAGTTTTCTGTGATCGAATTCAAGAATGTTAGCAAGTGGTACGGTTCCTTCCAGGTACTGACGGATTGCACGACTTCGGTGGCCAAGGGTGAGGTCGTGGTCGTATGCGGCCCTTCCGGGTCGGGCAAGTCGACCCTGATCAAAACGGCCAATGCCCTCGAGCCGTTTCAAAAAGGCGAAATCTGGATCGACGGCATATCCGTCGGCGCGCCTACAACCAATCTGCCCAAGCTGCGCTCGCGCATAGGTATGGTGTTTCAGCATTTCGAGCTGTTCCCTCATTTGTCAGTCATGCGCAACCTGGCGCTGGCGCAGGTCAAAGTGCTGGGGCGCAACGAGGCCGAAGCGCTCGAACGCGGCCGCAAGCTGCTCGAGCGGGTGGGTTTAAGCGCTCATACCGACAAATTTCCGGGGCAGCTTTCAGGTGGCCAGCAGCAGCGCGTGGCGATTGCACGCGCTTTGGCGATGGATCCTGTTGCCATGCTTTTCGACGAGCCCACGTCGGCGCTCGATCCGGAAATGGTCAATGAGGTGCTCGATGTCATGGTCGACCTGGCCAAGGAAGGAATGACCATGATGGTGGTTACCCACGAAATGGGATTTGCCAAAAAAGTGGCCGACCGCGTTGTTTTCATGGATGCCGGCTATATAGTCGAAGATTGCTCCAAGGATGATTTTTTCGATCATCCGGAGGCCCGTACTGAGCGAGCCAAACACTTTTTATCCAAGATCTTGTCGCACTGATACTGCAATACCGCCTGAAGCTTTGCTTCGGCCTGCCGATGCTCCCGAATTCGGGAGTGCTGGCAGGCCGATTGCTTTGTCGAAGGAAGATGGGCTGCTGGAGTATTTTTGGCTCAATTGTTTTAGGCGCTGGACGTGTTTCAGTGACTTTTGTTTTGAGCCGCTTTTAGGCTTGGGTAGGCTGTACTGGCTGGGGCGATGACTTTGGATTGTGTGTTGCCAGTGTAGGCGTGATGGTATTTCTATAAAGACGCCGCAGGGTGGGCGGTGCTGTGCAGTCCGGCACGTCCAGCGGTCGG